>CAYJBA010000081.1:0-9378 GCA_964367865.1 uncultured Bacteriovoracaceae bacterium
AACGTTTTCTTGTATCTCCACAAAGATTTCGCCGTCACTAAACCGTTTCACTTCGGCATGACCGAGGGACTTACCCAGTTTTTCGCAAATTTTTTCGGCTAATGGTTTATTGGCGTTTCCAGAAAGTATGACCCAATCTCGTAAGCGCATGGTCGGCACCCTACCCTAATGGGGCGGAATTCTCAAGATAGATGCGGAGCGTTATATTTGAGTCTTAAGTGTGTCTCCCAAGACGCCGATACATGCTTGAGGGCATTAAAAATGTGGGAAGTTCCAAGATATAGAATAAAAGCTTATTTGAGACAGCTCCGCAAGGGGCGCTCAGAAACGGACCGTGACGGTAAGGCTCGATTTCATTATATGAAAGTCCGAGGACAACTTGCGGTGGTGGAGGGCTTTGGCCGTACCCCTGAGATTATCGGAGTCAGCCTTCTCTTAAATGATCTATCCTATAATGGGGTTTGGCTATTTTCCTCTAAACCGCTTTTACCAGGTCAGGGGATTCGCCTGACCCTTCAATATCCGACAGATTTTTTCGTCGCTGGAGTCATTTTATCGTGCTCACAAACTCTGCGTCCTTTTTCGGTTTTGTCTAATGGAAGTTCGTTTCCCCACCGCGTGCATATTAAATTTAATACTCAAAGCACTGATGAACTCGTGGATGTTAGAAAGTTCGTTCACGGTGTTCAGGCGAAACTCTATCCAGTTGGAAACGCTTAAATCACTACAAAATTGATAATTTTGTCTTTAACGAAAATTACCTTTTTGAGCTGTTTGCCTTGAAGATGGGATTTAACTGTCGGCAGCTCTTCGGCCATTTTCTGTACGATGCTTTGCTCCGAACCTGGCTCAATCTGAATCGTCCCACGTGTCTTACCCATCACCTGAATCGCAACAGAGATCAATTCGTCCTTAGCAAGGTTCGCATCAAACTCAGGCCAGGGTTCATAAGTCAAAACAGATTTTTCTCCGAGCCTATTCCATAACTCCTCAGCCAAATGGGGCGCAAATGGGTTTAATAGCTGAATAAATGGACGTAGACACTTTTTAGGTCTTCGCTCAGCAGGGGTAAAATGATTGATAAAAATCATCATTTGGCTAATGGCGGTATTAAACCTAAGCCCTTCGATATCCTCGCTGACTTTTTTTATCGTCTTATGCGTAATTTTTAAATCGTCTGCTGTAGGTTCTACATCTTGGGCCAGGCATTTTTCCTGGTCATCAATAAATACACGCCATACGCGGTGTAAAAATCGAAAGACTCCCTCAATCGCAGTCGTCGACCATGGCTTATCGCGATCCAGTGGGCCCATAAACATCTCGTAAATTCGCAAGGTGTCCGCGCCGTATTTATCTACAACGGTATCCGGATTAATAACGTTGCCTCGAGATTTGGACATTTTTTCGCCGTCCTCGCCTAGAATCATCCCTTGATGCACTAGCCGCTGAAAGGGTTCATCGTGGCTAACTAGGCCGACATCAAAAAGCACTTTCATCCAAAAACGCGAATACAGCAGATGGCCCACGGCGTGTTCTGGCCCGCCCAAATAAAGATCAACAGGCATCCAATATTTTTCAGAGTCTTTACTAAAGGGTTCACTGGTATTTTGCGGATCGATATATCTTAAAAAATACCAAGACGAGCCTGCGCTCCCAGGCATGGTATCCGTCTCGCGCCTGGCTTTATTTCCTGATTTTTTATCTGTAGTATTTACCCAACTCTGAATTGCCGCAAGTGGGCTTTCTCCTGTTCCGCTCGGCTCATAACTTTGAACCTCGGGAAGCACGATTGGAAGCTCATTTATGGGCACCGGCGTTCGCGTCCCATCTTCTAAATGAAGGATCGGAAATGGCTCGCCCCAATACCTTTGTCGAGAAAAAAGCCAGTCTCTGAGTTTGTATTGAACGGTCCGGCTTCCAAATTTATCTTTTTCCGCTTTCAGAACAACGGCTTCTTTGGCTTGCCCGGTCGGCATACCAGATATAAATCCAGAATTCACTGCCGTGCCATCTCCTGTAAAAAACTCATCGCTATTTTTGTCGTCTGGACTCTTCTCTACGACTTTAACAATAGGCAGTGCAAATTGTTTTGCAAATGCACCATCTCGTTCATCATGGGCCGGCACTGCCATGATCGCGCCCGTGCCATAACCCATCATGACGTAGTCAGCGATCCACACGGGAATTTTTTGTCCAGTAAAGGGGTTGTTAACGAATGCGCCAGTAAATGCTCCCGTTTTATCTTTCGAAACTTCCTGTCGCGCTATTTCTGATTTAGCCGCTGCACGAGCTTGATAAAGTTCTACTTCGTTTTTTTGATCCGGAGCAGTGAGCAGCCCCACTAAGGGATGTTCTGGAGCTAATACCATAAATGTGGCGCCAAATACGGTATCTGGCCGTGTAGTAAAAACTTCGATTTCTTTTCCTATAGAAGGGCTCACTACCGCGAACTTCATCCTTAGGCCCTCGCTGCGGCCAATCCAATTTCGCTGAAGCTCCTTTGTTCCCTCGGGCCAATCAAGCTTATCGAGATCGCGCAGAAGTCTTTCGGCGTAGTCGGTGATTTTAAGCATCCACTGTTTCATCGGTTTGCGTTGCACAGGGTGTCCGCCGCGCTCGGATTTTCCGTCTACGACCTCTTCGTTGGCCAAAACAGTTTTAAGCGCCGGGCACCAATTGACGGCAACTTCTTTTTGGTAGGCCAGGCCTCGCTCATAGAGTTTTAGAAAAATATATTGTGTCCATTTATAATATTGAGGGTCACAGGTAGAAACTTCGCGACTCCAATCGTAACTAAATCCGATCATCTGCAATTGGCGACGAAATGTTACTACAGCTTTAGCAGTCGTGATCGAAGGATGCACACCCGTCTGCAACGCGTACTGCTCGGCGGGTAATCCAAATGCATCCCATCCCATAGGATGGAGAACATTAAATCCTTTGGCCCGTTTGTATCTTGAGACAATATCGGTCGCCGTATAACCTTCTGGATGGCCTACGTGTAACCCCGAACTGCTTGGATAAGGAAACATATCCAATATATAATATTTTGGTTTTGTGCTCTTTTGTTCTGTTTTGAAAACCTGGCCGCTGTCCCAAAACTTCTGCCACTTAGATTCTATTTTGCCTGGTTCGTAAGCCATAATAATTTTTAAGGTTAACACATTGCGCAGTTCGCGGGTAGCTGGTACATGCGAGGATCAAGCTATGCTGATAACTACACCCATTGTTAATACTGAAAACCATGAAGTAGTCCCTGGCACTGAGGGCCGCGCTTCGGTGCGTTATCGCCCTTCGGGTGAAGCCATGCATTCTTACATTGGCCCCTGGCAAGAGGCTAATTTGCTTTATATTGAACAAGGGCGCCTATCTGAGCGCCTCAACCAGCCCGACTTAGAACCTTTGGTCATTTATGATTTGGGTCTCGGAATCGGCGCCAATGCTATTGCCGCTTTAGAGTGCCTTAAAAATTCGGCACATACTCGGTCACTCCATATTGTAAGTTTTGAAAATGATATGAGTGGGTTGGGCTTAGGACTTACTCGCTTGGATTTGTTTCCTTTTCTGAAACCTTACGTTTCGATATTAAATATTCTTGCCGACAAAGGCTTCTATTCGAGCCCTGACAAAAGCTTTGTTTGGGAGTTGCGCACAGGCGATTTTCTTTCTATGCCTTTGGAAGGCCCGTCTCCGGAACTTATTTTTTTCGATTTTTATTCGCCTAAAACTACTCCCCAACTTTGGACTCAGGTTTGTTTTAAAAAACTGAGAGTCGCTTGTGAGCCGCGAGCGCGGATTCAGAAATCCTCTGTATTGCTAACTTATAGCGCCGCCACGGCAGCCCGTGCCGCACTTCTTATGGGGGGATTTTATGTGGGTTATGGTGCCTCGACCCCAGTAAAGTTGGGTACAACGATCGCCTCTACTATTACTTCTGAGATAAAAAGACCCCTCGATCAGCGCTGGATCGAAAAATTCGAAAACTCAACCAAACCCCTTCCTAAGGACTGGCTCATGCGAGATTTTCCGATCGCTAGAGCCCAGGTTATCCAAGCGGTAAAAGCTTTTTACCCCGCCCCACTCGAAACAGCGCCCACGCCATAAGTGAAAAGGCGAGTACTGCCGTTCCGTTGTGCTCAGCTAATTTTGGAAATAAAGAGCTTAGATCTAGAGTCTCGTTCAGTTTTTTGTTTAGAAGAATAAGCGCCAGAAAAATTCCTGATATTGCCCCGCCTGCAATCAGGCCCGAAGAGAACAAGACGCCCGGGCTGGATTCGCTGTCTTCTACGGCTTTATTTTTTTTGCGCCGAACATAATCAACACAGTACCGAACTAACCCACCGATAAATATGGGCATTGAACTCGAGAGCGGCAAGTAAACTCCAACCGCAAATGGGAGCGCGGCTATGCCGCAAAGTTCCAGCACGATAGAAATCGCAACTCCAAGAAGGACCAATCCCCATGGAAGCTTCTGGGATAAAATCCCGTCGATAATCAAAGACATGAGTTGCGCTTTAGGCGCGTTATACTTAGTGACCGGAGTGCCGTCATCCCTGTGCTTAAGTACTCCATTAATGCCGGGATCTACGAAATATTGAATTTTGCCTTGATCATCAACTAAATATTTTCCTGCCTGAAGCGAGGCGTACGGTCCTGCCTGATCTGCGGGTAATAAATGCCAAGCATGATAAAGTTGCGTATTGCCTTTTCCTTCTGGGCCTTCAACACGTTCCATTTTCGTGAGTGCTTTTACATTTTCTACGCGCACATGTGCCGGAAGGTTGAGCTTTGAGTAAACTGTCGAAGCATTATTTAAAACCTCAAGAGTATAGCCAATCACGAGAGCAGAGGTGAGGGCACCGATCAGTAGCGCGATCTGCTGCGCTTTGGGGGTGGCTCCAACCAGATATCCAGTTTTTAGATCTTGCGACGTGGTACCGCCATTAGACGCTGCCACGCAGACAACAGCCGCAACGCTAAGCGCTGCGACACGATATTCGGGGCTTACCCAGCCCAATGCTAAAAACACGAGACTCGTAATGAGAAGAGTCGCTACTGTCATTCCAGATATAGGATTAGAGGAGGATCCAATTTCTCCAGTAAGGCGTGAGCTCACAGTCACAAAAAGAAACCCAAAAAGCACGATTAGAATCGCGCCAATCAGATTCATTTTTAGAGTGGGCGCGATCCAAATTGCTAAAACCAATAACAAACAACCGCCCAAAACCCAGGACATCGGCAAGTCGCGCTCAGTCCTTTCGCCCGATTTAGTTTTTATTCCACTCGCCTTTAAATTTCCAAAACCTGCCGCGGCTGAGCGAACGATAGTTGGTAGACTTTGAGCAAGGCTGATGATACCGCCGGTTGCTACAGCGCCTGCACCAATGTAAAGAACATAACTTTTCCAAATGTCGTACCAGCCCATTTGTGAAATCAGTTTCGTCGCCGGGAAAATGGGTACCGCCACGTGATCCCCAAAGAGCTTGATCATCGGAATTAATACCCAACTCGATAAAATTCCGCCTGCGACCATGATCGAAGCGATTCTGGGCCCGATGATGTACCCCACTCCTAGAAGCTCTGGAGACACCTCTGCAGAGACGACAGCGCCTTTAAACCATGAAATGGTTTTCTCAGGCACATCCGTCCAAAGCTTCATGCCGACATTGATGACTTTATAAATGAGGCCAAAAAAGAATCCTGTAAAAACTGTTTTTGCGCTGGTGCCACCTTTTTCTCCAACGATTAATACTTCAGCGCAGGCCGTACCTTCTGGATAAATAAGCTGCCCGTGGCCTTTTACGATCAGGGCGTTTCTCAGCGGAATCATCATCAATACGCCTAAAAGTCCGCCCAGCGTCGCCACGAGCATGATGCGCGTAAGTTCCATATCGAATCCTAAAATTAAAAGCGCAGGCATAGTAACAGCGATTCCAAAAGCAATCGATTCACCGGCGGAGCCAGTGGTTTGAACAATATTGTTTTCAAGAATCGTGGCTGGCCTTAGCCCAAAGACCTTAGAGAGCCCCCGAAACAACGTAATAGACAAAACAGCTACCGGGATCGAGGCACTTACGGTCATTCCAACTTTGAGAGCGAGATAAAGCGACGAAGCTCCAAAAACAATTCCTAAAATGATACCCATCAAAACAGGCGCTAAGGTCAGTTCGGCTACATTTTTCGAAGATGGAATAAACGGTTTATGTTCCATAATTGTCCCCTATTTTATTAGCACCTTAAAAGGTGTCTCGCAGGCTCAGACATTAGCGGGAGAACGGGACCTTGGCAAAAAAATTCAATCCTTTAATGGGTTTGACTGGGGTTTTGACCTGACTTAAAGTGACCGAATGAAGCTCCGGACCATCATTATACTAGGTTTATTGGGGATCACCTCCGGTTGCGGCAAGTCCCCTGCTAAAGTCCCAGGCCCACCGCCCGAGGCTGGACCTGCCGTAGAATTGGGTGATTCGCAGCTTCGTGTAACCGGATTTGCCCAGCCTACGGTTCTTAACGAGCTCTATTCGGAAAGGCGGCCTAAATTTTTACGCGCAGCCTTTCATTTTCGCCCTAACTTTACAGGCCGTATACAATTCTTTGAAAGAAAGCTTCTTTCAAACGACTGTGGGGACATCCCGCCTGACCTCGAATACACTTGGACAGAAAAGGATGACGACGGAAATGAAGTCTCCATTCCGTTTAAAACGGAAACCGAACTGAGTGTAAAGAAAAATCTCCGTTATGTACTGAGAGTAAAAATCTTAAACCCGTCCGCTTGTCGAACTCTATATTATGGATTTTCGATGACAATAGTTTCTAGCCTAAACTAAAAACCAAAACTCAATCCAGCTAGGACATCGAGGCCATTCCATTTATCCGAACGAGTCGTGTCTGTTGAGATGCTGGAGAACCCCATATAATATCTGAGATCCACCTTAAAGCTCAATAGCGGCGCTAGCGGAAAGCTTCCGCCTGCTTCGAGCAGCCAACCAAAATCACTTTGATTCCAGTTTAGAGACCCAAACGAAATCTCTGTATCTACGCCGGAGGTAGTCTGAGTTAATTTATCAGAAAGTGATTTTGCATAGTAAAGACCCGCGCCCAAGGTAACCATCGGAATCATCGTCGCTTTGAAAATCACGGGGATTTGCAAATATTGCGCGGCCAAGTCGGTCACGGCGTTAGCGCCAAATTTTCTTTTAGTCATTAACAAATCGGTTTCAAATCCAAATCCAGGCATCGCACTCCAGCCTACGCCTACGCCGTAGATCATTCCCATCTTTGTGCTGGGAGCAGAGGCTGGAGCCGGGTTATAGCTCACGCTAGAAAAGGTGCCGCCGCCGTAAACATTGAGTTCGAGGGCTTGGGCGTTAGTAGATGTGATTACAATTCCCAACACAGACAAAATGGCAGCGACGATTAGTTTTTTCATTCTATTTTCCCTTAATTGTTAGGTCCGATACTAAGCAGCCTAAATTCTAACACTTTAGCGCAAAAAAGAAAGGGCAGACAAACTTTGCGGAATGAAATAAAATCACTTTTTTGAACACGATCTGAGGTACTGAGCGAACATGAAAATATCAACTTTCCCTGTTGTAATAATGACACTTTGCTTTCTCTCGGTGGTCAAACCCTCGTCAGCATTTTCGGCGCAAATACAGGTAAAAGCGGTAACGGTTCCGAAGCAGGTCACCATTTATCCAAACGGAGCCAGAGTTACGCGCGAAGGAAGCCTCGACTTACTGCCTGGACCTCATTCCGTTCTCTTTAATGACATTCCGGCTTCCGTTGTCGAGTCTTCTTTGCGTCTTTCGGTAGAAGGCCCAGAAGGCACTCGGTACTATGGTGTTGCCTTCAAAAAGGAGTTCACTTCAAAAGTCGTAGATGCTCGTACACGAAAAATCAGAGACCAAATCCAACACTTACAAGATCAAAGAACAGACATTTTGGATAAAATTTCTGCTCGCAACACTGAAATAGCTATCTTGAGATCTTATGGCGCTCCGAGAAACTTAAAGCGTGAACAGCCAGAAACTAGAATCGACACCTTTACTAAGTCCGCCAGTAAAATCGCCCAACGCATTGCTGTTTTAACTTCAGAAAATCGGCTAGACGAACGTCGAGCTCGTGAGATCGATTTAAAAATTAATGCCCTAAATAACCAGTTGGCTCAAGGCAGCTCTAGTGCCCGGGAAAAGCGAACGGCGCAAGCTGATCTTGAACTTAAAAAGGCGGGCACCACCCGCTTTAAACTGACCTATCAGGTTTCGGGTGCGTCTTGGACCCCAACATACGATTTAAATCTAGATACCAAGGCCGAAAAGCCGCGATTGGAGCTTGGCTTTAACGGGACCATTCGCCAAAACACGGGAGAAGACTGGAAAGACGTTACTTTGATGCTTTCTACATCACGCCCTTCAGAAAACACCCAAGTTCCTGACCCTAGCAATTGGTGGTTAAACTCATACACGATTCAAAGACAGCTCTACCGAAAGAAGTATGGAATGCCGCCAAGTGCAGCTCCAGAATCATCACGAGATATAGAGGTGGGCCAAAAATTTGCGAAAGGTAAAAGTGAGGAACTTGAGCCCGCGGAATTGGAGTTAGCGAAAACAATTCAAGCTGCGTTTGCAGTGAACTACTCGATCAATGTATTAAAGGATATCCCATCCGATGGCGCTGAACATCGGGTAGGAATCCTACAGTCCACTTATTTTTTAGATCTCGTTCTCGTAGTTGTTCCGCGCTTATCGCTTGCTACTTTTATCGAAGCGGAAGTCAAGTATGAGGGGGAGCAGATTTTGCTCCCAGGATCCGCACAACTTTTTCGAGACGGTGATTTTGTAGGAACCACCACATTGGCGGCAAAAGCACCGGGAGAAAGTTTTGACCTAGGATTTGGCCAAGATGATTTGATTCGTGTAGAGAGAAAAAGGGGAGATGAAAAATCAACCCCGATCGAGCGGCGCAACCGCTGGATCACTACGCTTGCAAATTTTCATCCAAATAACCGCGCCATTGAAGTCCGCGAGCAACTTCCGCGCACCCAGCAAAAAGAGATTAAAATAGACGTAATTGAAGTAAGTCCCGACCCTGTGGCCGAGAATCCAGAAAAGCCGGGCTTGATTGTTTGGAAATTTGATCTGAAACCAAAAGAAAAAACCAATGTCACATTTGCCTATAGAGTAAGACATCCCGAGGGGCTGGATGTTTCTTTGTTGGAGTAAGGCCCTTTTTTGTGGGATTACTTGGAAAAATATCCGGATTTACAGGAGCTCTACCGTTGGAAGGAGCGACTCCATAAGTTCTACCGCATGCGCGGTTACTACCGAGCGCATCTAGCTCTCCGTCAAATGTGCGATGAAATGGCGGGAAGAGATT
>CAYJBA010000082.1:0-9377 GCA_964367865.1 uncultured Bacteriovoracaceae bacterium
GTAGCGTCTCATGACATTGCGAACTACGACCGTGCCTAAAAGTCCGATGATTGCGATCACAATCATCAATTCGATCAAACTAAATCCTTTTTCGTTTCTCAGGGGTTGTCGTTTCTTTTTCATAGTGTCTCCATTTCTACCGGTTATTTATGTTTGATATATCTAGCAATGGTAAAAAAACGGCCATGACGATAAATCCGACCATTCCTCCCATTCCCAAAATCATAAGTGGTTCAAGAAGCGAGGTGAGACCGTCGACTCGGGCATTTACCTGCTCCTCGTAAGTTTCGGCTATGTTTCTGAGCATGTCCGGAAGCTCACCTGTTTTTTCACCAATTGCAATCATATGAATCATCAGTGGGGGAAACTCACCGCTCTTTTTTAAAGGGTCAGCAATGGATTGCCCTTCTGTGATATTTTCGCGCGCGCGCCCAATAGCCGTTGCAATGGGAATATTATCCACGAGATTTTTTGCGATATTCATGCTGGTTAAAATAGGAACGCCGCTTTTGAGAAGTGTCGCCATTGTGGTAGAAAAGCGGGTCATCGCTATCATTCGAACCAGAGGCCCCACGAGGGGAGAGGCAAGCTTAAACTTGTCCCATTTGGGTCGTCCTTTGGGAGAGGCAATGAACTTTCTAAACGTGGTAATGGATATAAAAGCTACTATTGCGATACCGTACCAATACGTCACTACAAAGTCGCTGACGGCCATGAGAAACTTTGTGAGTGGGGGCATGGGTTTATTCATCGAATCGAAAACTTTTCCAAGCTTTGGTATCACAAACGTAAAAATCGCCAAGGTCATTCCCACGGCTACAAATAGCATCAGAACCGGATACATCATTGCATTTGAAACCCGGTTTTTAAGTCGTAGCTGTGACTCTTTGAGCTCAGCTAAGCGTAAAAGTACAAGTCCGAGAGCGCCTGAGCTTTCACCCGCCTCGATCATGTTCACGTAAACGGTATCAAAAATTTTGGGGTGCTTTCCGGTAGCTTTGGCCAAGCTCGAACCCTCATTCACGTCTTGACGTACTTGCGAAAGAGTCACCTTGAGTTTTTCATTTTCAGTTTGATCGACCAGCGCGGTAAGTGCTTCAACTAAGGGTATATTGGCCTTTACGAGACTCGCCAGCTGGCGAGTCATCATTGATACTTCTCGAAGTGAAACCCGACCGCCGAAAAACGGAATGCCCCCGGAGGCTGATTGTTTTTGAGTCGTTTTCTCAAAAATGTCCGTCACCATCAGATTTTGTTTCTTTAACTTCAATCGAGCAGCTTTACCGGACTCAGCTTCTACGATTCCTTTAATAGGCTTTCCGGTGGAATTAATTGCTTTATAGTCGAAAATGGGTGCCATTCGATTTAAACCTCAGCGTGTGTTGCTCGCATGAGCTCGTCCACGGTAGTCGTTCCTTCTAAAACTTTTCTGACGCCATCTTCTCGCAAAGTCAGCATCCCGCCTTCTACTGCGATTTTCTTAATTGTTCCCGCGTCAGAATTTCGAACAATCAATGCGCGAATTTTATCGTCAATAACCATCAGCTCGTGAATAACAGTTCTACCCGAATACCCACTTTGTGAACACGACGGGCATCCCAATGCTTTAAAAATGGTGGCTCCAGTTGGAATATTGCGCAGGCCAAGCTCCTGCATTTCGAAATCAGTAGGCCGATGAGGAACTCTACATTTGGTGCAAACCTTTCGAATCAGCCTCTGTGCGACCACTGCCAAGATTGAGCTCGCCACAAGAAACGGCTCAACGCCCATGTCGATGAGTCGAGTAGTAGAGCCGGCAGCATCGTTTGTATGAAGAGTCGAAAGAACCAAGTGACCTGTGAGAGATGCATTGATAGCGATTTCTGCAGTTTCCTTATCACGAATTTCACCGACCATGATGATATCCGGATTTTGGCGGAGAAAAGATCTGAGCGCAGTAGCAAAACTCAAATTAATTTTAACGTTTACCTGTACCTGATTGATCCCAGGAATCTGATACTCCACCGGATCTTCTACAGTGAGAATATTTTTTTCAGGGCTATTGAGTTTAACAAGCATTGCCGAGAGGGTAGTGGATTTACCGCTACCCGTGGGCCCTGTTACTAAAATAATTCCGTATTTTCTGAAGATGAGCTTTTCAATCTGTTCTCGACTTCGCGCGGAGAATCCAAGCTGCTCGAGCTGCAAAACCGTGCTCGATTGTTCCAAGATACGCATAACGATGCGTTCGCCGTACAAAGTCGGCACGGTCGAAAGACGGATATCGATGTCCTTACCGGCCATTTTGATTTTAATTCTGCCGTCCTGGGGTAGCCTTTTTTCCGCGATATCAAGTTGACCCAAAACTTTGATGCGAGAAGCGATAGCAGCATGTGCCCTTTTTGGCTGTCGGATAACGTCATACAATATGCCGTCTACGCGAAAGCGTGTGACGAATTCTTTCTCAAAAGGCTCAATATGAATATCTGACGCTTTTTCTTTTACGGCCCTGAAGATCAGAGAGTTCACAAATTTAATAACTGGGGCCTCGTCTTCGGTTGCTTCAAGAATGTCGATCGGGCCCTCTAAATCGTATGTTTCCTCGAATTCGCCCTCGATCTTGCCAACAAGGCCCGCTGTACTTCTTTCGTAGACGCGATTGATCGCGTCCTGAACTCTCATGGTCGTGCTTACGACCAATTTAACCGCTAGACCCGTTAGGACCTTTAAATCATCTATTGCAAATTCACTAAATGGATCCGTGCCGCAAACTACCAGTACGTCACCTTTTGAATTTTTTTCGATGTAGAGCGGGATGACCTCCTTAGTTTTTGCGTAGTTGATAGGAATGTCTTTTACCAAGAGCGGGTCTATTTCATTGGGCTTAAGGTCATCCATAAACGGAATGCCTATTTGAATACAAAGTGCCCGCATGATTTCATGAGGGAGCACCATGTTTTTTCGAACCAAGATGTCCCCGAGTAGTCCACCTTCTAATTTCTGAATCTTAAGCGCATCCTGAAGCTGCAGATCAGTCAAGGATGTGTGCTTAAGGAGAATTTCTCCAAGCCTAGGAGCGCTTTTCTTTAAGGGAGTGGTTCTAGTTCCCATGATTCCTCAAGGCTCTCCTGGAGCGGGCGCGGGGGGAGGCGAAACCAAAGGTGCTCCGCCCGGTATTTGTGGATCCATAGGCGCTGTCGGGGGAGCCGGGCTAACCGTTTGCGGAACGGGTAAGTCGGGTTGTTGTACTCCCTGAGGTAAAACAGGGGGTGCACTTGCTCCCGGGTTCGCTTTTTTCAATTCCGCTTCATCCACTGGAACTGCCGCAGGAGTTTCGTCATCCGTTGCGACTGCTACTGGGCGTTTTGCAGACAGTGCCTTGATATCCGGTAAACTACGAATCATATCGTCACGCTTTGCTCGGTTAGGATCATTACCCCCGGCATACGCTTCGATAAAATCGTCTCGTTCCTTCAGCTTTTGATCTAAAATCGCTCGAACCTTTTCGTACTGTCTCACTATATGTGGAGTCATAAAAATCATGAGATTGCTCTTCGAGACATCCGATCTCTTAGATTTAAATAGCCAGCCTAAAATAGGAATATCCCCCAAAATAGGAACCTTGTTGATGATGTCAGATACTTTGTCACGCGTTAGTCCCCCAATGACCACAGTATCTCCGTCGCCAACTACAACTACTGTTTTGGCATTGCGATCAATGGTTGCTTTTGCAAATTTTTCAACCTCTGGCGGTAAAACTGCAGAGCTAAAGTCCCCAATCTTAGTGTCGATATCTAGTTTTACAAAATTAGAGAGCTTATTGATCTGTGGTTTAAGCTTGATCGAAAGCGTGACTTTAGAGTTTTCGGTACTGGTAGTAATTACACCTTGGGTAGCCACCTGCTTTAACTGAGGAATATTTTCGCTAGATTCAAATGTCGCCTCTTGGTTGTCGAGCGCGATAATTTGAGGGGTAGCCAAGACGTTCGCATTCGCATTGGTTTGCAGTGCTTTCACAAGTCCAGTTACGCTCGAAATCGTCTGTGTTTTTCCGCCGCCTAAATCAAGACTATAGGGCTTTCCAGCAGCAAAACCGAGAATGGTTCCAGTTTGAGCAGCCTGGTTTGTCAAAAAGCTGAGCAAGTCATTACTTTGCAATGAGGCAATTCCAGAGGGAGGATTAATCACATTGACCGAAAGCTGGGAGCTGCGCCCGATGGTCATTTCCATAATCACCACCTCGACGTAGACTTCGTCTCTTGGAATGTCTAGCCGTGCAACCACACGCTGAATGGTCGAAAAGTCCGTCGGAGAAGCCGTGATGACAAGCGAGTTCGTCGCAACATCGGCAGCTATTTTAATATTTCCCTCGAAAAGACTAGCTTGAACCGGATTAAAACCCGTTCCTAATCCAATAGGACTGTTTGATCGGGCGGCTCCTGCCCCTTGGGAAAGATTATTGAGCGTTTGGGAAAGTTTTTCGGCATCCGCAAATTGGAGATAGATGACGTGGACTTTTCCGCCACCGACACTCGGAGGCAGTTTTCGGTCGAGCTTCGCCACGAGTTCTCTCACCTGGTCAGCGCCCTTTCCATTGGCGTGAACGATAAGAGTGTTGGTTCGCTCATCAGAAATAATGGTGTTGATGATTCCACCTTCTTTGGTGCGTCTCGCGCTGAACTTTCCACCCGGAGAAAACCGAGGTGCACCTGGGGGGCCACCCGCGCCCCCCGTACCGGGAATTAAAGTATCGATGAGTTTTGACAATTCAGAAGCTGAAGCATATTTCACTGGAATTACTTCGATTCCAGCGTCATAGCCCTCTACATCCAAAAGGTCGAGCATCTTCGAAAGTTTTGCGATGTTAGATCCCGTGTCCGTGACGATCACGGTATTTGTTTGTTCATAGGGAATAATTCGGGAGTTAGCTGGCATAAAGCTACGAAACGTTCTCGCAACTTCTTCGGCATTGATATATTTGAGTGGAAAAACGCGAGTTATCAGCGCATCGGTATCTGGTGAAAAATCTCCGGTATAGGTTTTGAGCTGCTTGTCACGTGCGTCTCTTTGTCGTGCGATTCTCAAAAATTGTCCAGAAGGAATCAGCGCAAAGCCGTTCATGTCTAATGCTGTGAGAAATGCACGCCAAGCATCGCCAACGGTCATGGGGCCATTTGAAATAATCGAAATGCGCCCTTTTACTTCTTTATCATAAATAAAGCTTTTGCCCGTAAGCTTGCCCAGTGCTTTGGCGATTTCCATGATTTCGTTATCTGGAAAATTAAAGTCGCGGACGATTTCTTTGCTATCTTTAGTGCCTCCGCCCGTCTCACTGTCGAGGGTGATGTTTGGGATATCCTTATGTGAGATTACCCCACCCGCAGTAGTGCCACCAAGTGAGACTCCGGTATCATTGGTATTTACTCCTGCGCCGCCCCCCAACGTTCCAGGATTATTTCCAAGTGCGCTTCTAGGGGGGGGCGACGAAGTGGGAATCTCATCATCATCTCCTTCGTCGTCGTCAAAGAAAGGCTGCTTGCCGGCATTGGCAAAGGGATTTGTAAATGTTTTGGAGTCCTGTGGGCCAATCGCAAAGACGGGTGTTTCGGCCCATTGGAGCAAAATACTCATTGCAATCAATGCCGCCAGGGAATTTAAAACCTTTTTTAATAGTCCGTACATTCCTGCTCCTTTATGCCCATTACCTAATGTCATAAGTGTAAGTACTTGGTCTTCCGTCTCGTTTGATCTGTAATTCGACTCTGCTCGAAGTTTTTAATTCTGAAAGTTTTTGAAAAGCCACACCGGGGTCATTGATGGACTCGCCATTTACACCAGCGATTACATCCCCATTTTTCAAACCTAATTTGTCGTAGACGCTTCCTGGAACAATCTGAAAGAGTTTATACCCAGCGGGAAGTCCATTTTCAAAATTGGGAACTGCTCGAGCTTGAGTCAGTAGGCTGTTCATATCGCCAAATGCCTTATCTACTTCAGTGCGCGCAATATTGAACTGAGTCGCTGAGGACTGCTCAATACCTGGTCCAGTGGGCCGACTAAAACTATTTCCTATAGAAAGTCCGGACCCAGTTGAGTCATCTGGCATGTCGATAAATTCGCGCCGTCCCGTTGCGGAGTTAATAAAAGTAACTTTTCGAACTTCAATTTTAACAATTTTCAATTTAGAAGGAATTTCGTCCTCAACCCGCATCGGGTAAATGGTCGAATTGGATTTATCTTCAATTGTCGCAATCGATCTCAATTCGTCACGCAAAATCATGGTGCCCGTCAGATTAAGTGGAAGCATCGTACGTATTGGGGCCCCGCCTAAATCTTGAATCGGACTTCCGGGCGCGGCATCGTCGTCTGCGATCACTCCTTTGCTATTAAATAGATTTCTCGCAAAGATGACACTGTACTCATCGAGAGTTTTAATTCGTCTATTTGAAAAAACTGGACGCATGGGTCGGCTCATGGGGGGGGCCGGAATATATTTCTCTGCCACAAAAGCCGTAATCCCCGCGAGTGAGTAAGTGCAAAGGACGACAGTTAGTATTTTTCCAGGAAGACTAAATCCACCCTCTTGAAACGTCTGATTTGCCCAGTTTACAACCTGTGCGGGCTCGACTTTTCTCAGCTCCGCAAGATCAATCACAAGTGATTTAGTTCTCTCAATGCTTTGTTTAAGATCGAATTTAGCCATTCCCAATCTACCGATAAGGCAAGATTAGTGCCATGTTTAGAAAACATAGAGGAGTGCGAGCACTAGTGCGGCTTCAACAAAAGCCGAATGATCCTGCACAGTCTTGGATGTCAAGGATCTGACGAATCAAACTATCAAATTAGTTTTCCGCAATGCGTATGACAATTTGTCATAGCTGGCTTCGTTTGCTAACTTGTAAAGACAATTTGTCAATCTCACGGAGAGAGAAATATGGCCGCATTTCAAAATAGCTTCATGAAATCTTTATTCTTTGGGCAGATTCGCGAAGACCTTATTTTTCCCTATCCTAGACTAGAAACTGAGATGTCCGGCAACGTAAAGACAATGCTCGATGCCATCGAAAAATTTGCGAAAGAGCATGTACAGTCCAAAGATTGGGACGAAAAAGGCGAAATGCCGAGAGAAATTGTATCGCATCTCGCTGAAATGGGATTGATGGGAATTGCGGTGCCCGAAGAATTAGGCGGACTTGGACTCCCACAATCTGCCTATGCGCGCATCATTCAAGAAATGGCGGCAATTGATGGTTCACTTGCCGTTACGCTTGGGGCGCATCAAAGCATCGGATTTAAAGCCCTCGCTCTATTTGGAACTGAGGAGCAGAAAAAAAGATATCTGCCGCGTCTAGCTTCGGGTCAACTCATCGCATGCTATTGTTTAACAGAGCCGGGAAGCGGCTCTGATGCTGCTTCGATCAAAACCAGGGCGACCCTGACAGCAGACGGCAAGTATTATTCTATTACCGGAAATAAGCTTTGGATTACAAATGGTGGGATTTCCAATTTCATGACGATTTTCGCAAAAACGGAAATAACCGAAAAAGGTGAAAAGAAAGATAAAGTCAGCTGTTTTCTTTTAGAACTACCTGCTGAGGGCGTTACGGTTGCGCCTTCGGAGCACAAGCTGGGTATTCGCGCCTCATGGACCAATGCAATTTATTTCGACAACGTCAAAGTGCCTGTCGAAAATATTGTTGGCGGACTAGGGCAGGGATTTAAGGTTGCCATGGGAGTTCTCAACCAGGGGCGAATGGGGCTAGCAGCCGGTAGTGTGGGTGCAGCCAAAAATTGCCTGCGTGCATCCATCGAGCACGCCAATGAGCGTGTGCAGTTTCAGAAAAAAATCGGTGAGTTCGGAATGGTGAAAGAAAAAATCGGCCGGATGCTGATGAACATTTATGCTGCTGAGAGCATGGTCTATATGACCACGGGCCTGATCGACCGCAAAGATATCGATTACTCTCTCGAAGGCGCGATTGCAAAAATTTTTTCTACAGAAGTGCTCTGGGAGTGTGCTGACGAAAATATTCAGATCTGGGGCGGAATGGGATACATGAAAGAGTACCCCTACGAGCGCTGGTTGAGAGATGTGCGCATCAATCGAATTTTCGAAGGAACGAATGAAATTCTCAGGGCGTTTGTTGCGTTATCCGGGATGCAAGGCCCGGGCGAAGAGCTAGCTGGGCTTGCTTCTGCAATCAAGTATCCGCTGCAGGGAATTGGTCTTGTTACAGATTTCGCAATCAGAAAAATTAAGCGAAACGTCATGGGCGAGAATATTACGAAATCCCATCCGGCACTCAAAAAAATGGCGGGTGTATTAGAAGAGTATGTGGTCGAGTTCGCCACAAATGTTGAAGTTCTCCTCAGGCGGCACGGCAGAGAAATTCATCTTAGGCAGTTCGCACAGAAGCGCGTGGCGGATATCGCAATCGATTTTTATGCGATGTTCTGCGTTCTCTCTCGGGTCACCCGCGCTATCGAAGAAAAAGGTGGGGCTGATAAGTGTGAACTAGAACTCGCGATTGCAGAAGCCTTCTTTATGCGTGCGAACCGAAGAGTGCGTGGTAATTTTAAATCGATCGACCGAAATGATGACGATGCTATCAAGCTGATCGCAGATCGCGGGTATGAGATCGGTAAGTATCCGTTCGACATGTTAGACCAATAAAAGGCGGCACCTTGACCGTCAGATTGAATGAGTTCAAAGTCCGCGTCATTTCTACGAACGGGTTCTCTGAGACAGGGACGGTCAAACTTCAGACTTGGAATAAAAAGGATCGTATTGCGAGAGCGATCAAGGCCTGGTTTTTTTGTTGGCTCGCGGCGGTGCTTTCGGTTTTAATTCCGATTCTTCATTTTATTCTGGTTCCTGCATTTTTTTTTAGCGGACCTATTGTCGCGTTTATTTTTTATCATCAGGAAGAAATTTTATTAGGAGGCCGATCTCGGTGCCCCGCTTGCTCAGTAGATTTTGCGATCGCGAAAATGGATCCGCACTTTCCACTGCATGACATTTGTTCTCACTGCCAAGAGTCAGTTCGGATCGAAAAAATAGAATAAAAATATACATCCAAAATTTAACGCGATTAGCCAAATTGGCCCCAAGGATATCGGGGGGTTGACTCAAAAACCTTCGTGATTTCGATAGGTTAATTTAAACACCCCGTGTTTAAAGCATTGACACTTACCGCCTTTTTGTGCTAAAAACAGCAAGTTCAAATTCCTGCCCTGTGCTCAAGCTCAGGCGGTTGTTGGAGGTTTAGACAGCATGTTCAAAGTGGGAGACAGCGCAGTATATCCGGCTCATGGCGTCGCAGTCATTAAGCGCATCGAAGAAAAAGATGTCGGCGGCAAAAAGAAAAAGTTTTAAGTCCTTCAGGTCATTGAAAATC
>CAYJBA010000083.1:0-9349 GCA_964367865.1 uncultured Bacteriovoracaceae bacterium
TCTCCACGCACACCTCTGCGGCGTCCAGTCGCCCCGCACAGAGCACCACGAGCACTGCCCCAAAAGCAAATGGCCCATGATTTTCGCTCTGTGATTCATTACTTACTTTCTTACTGTCGTAAAACATTAAAGTCCTTTCTCTGGCCAAACCATAAAGACTTGGCCAGAGTTAAAAAATTATTAATCCTAAATTTGATTCGAATGTTCCCAACTCTCACGAAAGACTATTTGACCACGGGCTCTTTCCTCCGAAAACGAAATGACCCATACTCCCAAGTCATTTCCTTTGGCGAAAGTTCGCCATAGTCAAAGCTCCCCAGCTTTGATTTTTTCCCTCTTTTATTTTCAATCCATGAAAGAATACTCTTATGGCAAATTGATGCTGCCATTCTATTTGGGATCTTTGCCAAGACTTCTTCAACAAAGTCGAGCGTAAATTCCCTCGCAAAATGCTCATCACCCCCTGCAAAGTGAAAGAGGATATTAAGTGCTGCATCCCTCGGACCACCCCCGCTATAGCCCCACTCAAACCACCAGGCATCCTTAAGCCTGTATGGTACGTTGCTGACATTTCCTTTTTCTTGAGACCATGCAGAGGGCCTCAAGATTACATCGCCCAGTTCTCCTTCAAGAAGAACTTGGATTGGTTTTTCGCACTCTAATTCGCTTAGGGCGCGGAAAAACGGAATAAACTGGATATTTGTATCCATGAATTTCCTTTCGTTAATTAAATTGTTTTTGTGACAAGCCTCGCCTTATTGGTAAGTAAGTGTAAAATACTCCCGCAAAGTCCACCCCCGTGGACTTTTAAGTTGCGAGTTTATTTACAGCAAAGCAGTGCCGTTAGTTTAATTTGAGGCTAAGTTATTTGCGACCAAACTAAGCGGAAAATTTCCGCTTCCACCAATAGATTCAATCTCTGGGCCTAGTTTGTTCCTTTTCGTGACGTTAAAGTCGATAAGTTTATATTTCCAACTAACTCTTAACAAAAGAGTCCCATCAATATATTAAATTGCAAGTGCTGGGCCAATTTACCGGAGTCAGTTTTGACTTTGTGACTTTTCTAGCGATTTCGAGAAAAATAAATTTCTCACCCTACAATTCCAGTATACTAAAAATATCGCATGTTCGTCAATTCTTAAACCCAAACTAAATAATATTTACTTTACTCGGCTGTCATCATTAGTAATTTTTTATTTCGATAAACACCTCCCTTGGGAGGTACTAAGAGCACGAGATATGCCAACTAGAAACTTGTTATTGTGGCCGCCGACTTTCAAAAGCTAGAATATATTCAAAAAGACTTCAAAAAATTTGAAGTTTCCCCGCCACAGTACTGACATGCTTGTCATACATACCTGACACAAAACCTGACACGCATGTCAGGTATATACAAAATTTCTGTATGTTCTAGATCGACTTTGCCGAGGAAACTGTACAAATCCTGATTTATTAAGTGGTTTTTATTTAAAATTAATTATTACAGATTTCCTGTATTGCCAGGAAAAACTTACAGACTTAAGAGCTGGTCGCCGCTTTACTGTTTTTATCGCTGGGTTTTTAAGTCAAGCGAGTAGCAAAAAACCCTCTCGCCGCTCAATCGACGTGATCATAAACACGAACTTTAAAAAGCACAACGACAGCCTCAACCGGGTTGCCGCTGTAAATGGGCTCTAAACTAGGCCGTCATCGAAGTGGATTTATTCACCGCAGTTCCAGTCTCGCTTAAATGGATGAAGATTCTTTGATTGGAATGGATCGATCAACATCTGCTTTTTAGGATCCCAGGTCACCTGATAGTGCTCGATTTTTTCATCATCGCATTGTCCTCTACGTTCGAGTATATAGATCTCAAATCCATTGGGAATGTCTATTAAGAACGCGTCGGATACGATATTCATATTGCCAGAGACTTTATGGTCAACAATTTGCCAAATTTTATCTTTTAATTTTAGCACTCCCAGAAGAAATTCGCTCCTCATTTTTTTAGGATTGCGCTGATCTTTTGCTTTAAACTTTCCAATAAAAATAAATTCCAATATCCCATCGCCATCGAGATCTTTCGAAATCTCTGTTACCAAGTTCTTACCAATAATCATTTCAATTCCTGGATAAGCGGTGACACCCCTCCTACTCCGATGGTTTTCTGGTTTGGATTTAGAAAACATAAATTCGTTTTTGTATTCGGGAAAAAGACTTTTGATTTCATCTTGGGACGGTCTTGCGTGGGCGAACTCTAACGCCGTAGCCCCAAAAAAAACAAATGTAAAAATCTTGAAGATGATCGTCATATTTAGGAGGTTATCGATATGTAACAAGAATGTCCAGTATCGCTTTCTGTAGCAAGAGTAACATTTAGATAAATGCGTTGGTTTAACCGAACTGGCGATCATACGTGATAGATCGCCAAGTATCGAAGTGTGACTATTCATTAAAATAGGGCCAGGCTTTTCCAAATCAAAAAATACACTGCAATTGAGGTAATCGCATTAAGTCCTAAGCAGCTAATTTTTATTTTTACTGGCCAGGTCTTTCTAAATAGAAAAAAGGAATACAAGCCAAGTTGTGGCAGCCAGAAAAGAGGCGCAGCATATCCCCCAAAAAAAGAAAGGTAACCAATTGAAACGCCAAGAATGATGGCCTCTAGAAATGGGCTACTAGTTCTTTTTTTGTGAATTAGAAAAAAAACTGCTATGGGCACAGCAACACCGCACAACAAATACCAATTAATTGGATTTTGCATTTCTCTTAGTAATTTTCCCACCTAATAAGTGTGAAAGAAAATATTGAAGGAGGCAACACTGAATGGTTTAAGTGGTCATCATAGTAATCTCCAAAGGCCTAACTCAGATCAATTTTAAGCTGAGTTCTGGCAGAAATTGGGTCTTTATCCTAAATAGGGCGCTTTAATGGTTTTTAAGAGTAAGCCGGATTTGAAGGATCAGTAGCAATTCTTGTCCTTAAAACCCTAAATTGAGCTTTAGAACACCCTGGATAGATCAACGTGCCTTTCGGGTCACCACTTAAGGAAAATCTTGGCCTGGATCTCAAGTCATATATATAGATGCCAGGCTCCACAGAGATTTGATTTTAATGGAAAAAGTGCAAATTGATCCCATTTAATAGAGTTACGATGCGATTTCCTGTATATCTTTACTCCATGAAAAACATTATATTTGCATTCATTACCGTTATTGTTCTATTCACCTTTCCAGCCCAACTACAGGCACAGACCCCTCGATTTACAGGTACTCCTGAGGCAAAGCTGGCCAATCTCCTGTTGGATCTACCCAATGAATTGGCGGTGATCAGTATTCCATCTGTACTCTTAAAAAGTAATTATCATCCGTTTGGCGATGGACAAAGTAATGCTAAATTAAAAACGGATTTTCTTGTTGTTGGAATGCAATTGAATAACTCTCGAAAATATCTTTTTGATCCCAAATTAAATATAAGCAATTATCAGGAAACAAATCTTGGTAATGGATGGTTCAAAGTTACTCCGAATAATTGGAACGATTCATTCTATTTTAATTTTGATACTTCGACCTTGGGCGTGAATGATTTTCTAAAGGATATTCCCGTTTCTCTTCGTACCTTCTCAAAAGGAAGAGTTGCCCCGGACCCCGAAAAAATTGGTAATACTAATGCCTTTTCAATTCTCCAGCAAAAACAAAAGGGCGAAGGTTATGAAAATAAACCTTGGCATAACGATAATGTCCACAGCCATTTTCCCGACGAAAATGGTGTAATGACTGCAGTCGGCGGGGTTTTAACTTGGGGAATCGTTGATAAAAAGTTCGGACCGTTCAAACAGCTTTATACCTGCTTTGAGGGGCGTAATTTGCAAAAAGAAAAACAACTCAATGTTCCAAGTGGTGCCGGTTGGCATTTGATTGGCGATCAAGGCGAATCAATTCTTAACACTCTAGAGAGATCTCCCATTCCAGTCGCGATTGCGCGAACTCATGGTGGGACAAAGGCGGCCTATGGCATGACAGAATCCGTAACAGCATTTTGGTTAGCTCCTAATCAAGTTTTTGTTGCACCTCAAAATCATTTTCATTGGTATGTAAATCCCTATCCCAAAGAAATTTGCACAGAAATCTGGGTTCATAATTGTGTTCCGTCGCGTGCAAATAACTGGGGATTTAATTGTCGATAAGGAAAACTGCGAAATAAGTGTGCGGCGGATAAAGGGTAATTAAAACCACTTCATTTTAATCGAAGCCCGTACCATTTCACGCGGGCTTACCTGTTTTTGAGTGTCTTCTAGTTTTTTTCTAAAAAACACAGGCTTTTATGACGACAGCGCAAAACCTACCTTTCCTGACCAATAGGAGCAAAAAAAATTTGCGTGTGCCACGTGTGTGATAAAAGTGTGTCAACCTCCCGCGACAGTGCGTTTCTTTAAGTCACTTCCGGTTTTGAGGGATCGAACCCGCTTCTGTGATTCCAGCAGTTTAAGTTAATTGTGTTTCTAACGACTTACTTTTTTTCGGTTTTGGCTTTTGATTTTTCATACTTTGAAATTGGCGGAGAGAGTGGGATTCGAACCCACGTTACACTTTCATGTAAACACGCTTTCCAAGCGTGCGCCTTCAGCCGCTCGGCCATCTCTCCGCTGCAAAATAAACGCACCGCAACATAGATTGAGTGCGAGGCTGAACAGGAGGTGTTTTTATAAAGGAGATAGGTTGCCTCGGCAATATAATATTCGCGAGATTGAACTAAATGTTTCGTCTCGTAAATCTATAGAGGGTTGAAAACACCAATAAAAGTACTGGAATGCTCGCAAAACACACGACGATAAACGCGCCCGCCGGAAGATCCCAAGCATAGCTCAAAATCATCGCGATAAAACTTACGACAAATCCGAGACCCCACCCGAAAAGAAGTCTGGCCTGGATTGATTTAAAAAACAGGGTTCCCACAACAGCTGGAACAATGAGGTAGGCAAAGACCTGGAGCACACCCGCCATACTTACGGATGATGTAATCACGACGCCAAAGAGCGCGTAAAAAATAAAATCCCAAAATCCCTGAGCTCGTGAATGGAGACTAAATGAAGCACTAATCAACTGCTTTCGGTATATAAAGTGGATCGCGGCGACCGCGCTATAGATGAGCCCGGTCTTAATCACGTCATGCCAGGTGACCCAAAGCACTTGGCCTACGAGGAGATCCTTGATGTGCTCCGCCCCATGTGCGATGCGATCTACAACAAGGACGACAGCGGCCGAGGCTAAGGCATAGACAATTCCAATGATCGCTTCCTGTGAGAAAAGTTTTTCATGTTTTCTGGCCATCGCAAAAAGGGCTGCGGCTAAAAACGTACTCCCCAGTGAAACAAAGTAGGTCGCCAGTGAGTGATGGTCAAAACCAAAGAGTATCGCAAGCGTGGCACCAAACGCCGCGACCTGAGCCAGGCTCAGATCCACGAAAATCACGCCGCGAGCCAGGACATGAAGGCCTAGGTAACAGTGAATTCCCGCTAAGATCAGACACATTGCAAACGGAGCCGCCAAAAATTGGGCAGCATCAACCCAGTTTGAATACATTATACTACTCCTTTCCTTCTATAACTTGAATCAAGCTCTCGTACAATTCGCCGAGAGTGCGAACACCAGGCCTGCCGTCCACTGAGACTGCTACGGTTTTACTTCGCAATGCTGGGATATCGTTTTTGATTTTATCAGTTACAGTCGGGTCAAAAAAATTTTCAACCAATACGAGTGAGATATTTTTTTCTCGGATCAGGCGGATCACATCGAGAATGTGTGAGCTCGTAGGAGGAATCCCGGGTTTAGGCTCCAAAATTGCGGGGTTTTGAATTTCAAAACGATCTAAAAAATAAGTGAGAGTCTTGTGGTACGTCACCGCACTCTTAACGCCTGACTTGGCAACGCGTTGTTTCCACTCTTTAGTTCTTGATGCCATGAGAGTTTGAAATGCCTTAGCATGGGTCGCGTATTGCACGAGATGAGGTGGGTCAAGCTCGCCCAGCCGTTCCGCGATTTTTCCTGCTATTTCGCCCGCTCGAATCGGATCTAACGTGACGTGGGGGTTACCAAAGGGATGAACATCTCCCTCGGCTCGTGAGACTGCGCCTTTAGGTACCTCGAGGGGTTCGACAAGGAGTCCGACTTCTAAGAAGCCCTTTTTTCCATGCTGGATCGAAGGATTGCGAGCGCCTTGAATAATGCTTGGGAGCCAACCTATTTCGAGATCCATTCCGACGGATATAACGAGATCTGCCCGACTTGCTTTGACCATAAACGAAGGCTTTGCTTCGATAAAATGAGGGTCCTGCGTGCCTTTTGCAATTGCTTCAACCGACACGTTTTCTTTGCCCACTTCCTCAACTAGATTTCTCAGATCGGTCGTCGTAGTAATGACACTGAGTTTTGAATATCCCGGAGCAGCAATCAAGATGAGCAATGTAAAAAGTGGATATATTGTTTTCATAGATCAAACTCCTTTTTAGTAGGCATGCGCTGGATGCGCCCCGATGCTGATTATATATTGCAGGCCTAGCGTGTGATCCGTTGTATTTGAAGCTAGGTTATGAAAATCATACTGCATGCGAAGCCCAGAGAACTCCGACGGAAAAAATCCTAGAAGTGTACTGACTTTAAAATCATTGGCCGAACCCGGAAACTGAGAGATACCATAGGCTTTTTCTACACGTCCTTGTGCCCACCAGCGTTCTGCGAATTGATATTGAAGCCAGGAGGCAAGGCCAGTTATTTTTTCGGCAGAAAGGCCCGAATCAGAATCTTTGATTTCCTTACGCTTTCCATAGAGAAACTCCGTAGTAAAACTCACTGCTTTATATTTTCCGCCCGAAGCCGGGCGCCATTTGAGAGTGAGATCGGCGCCGCAGACTGAAGCTGTCTGGTCAGCAGAATTTGTTCCTAATACTCCAGACAGGCCCGCCTCAAAAGTAATGTCGTCATTTAAGTCCCAAAGATTCTTTAAATGTAAGAGGCCTCCCAGGTCACCTGAGTTCGGACTATTAAAAAGTGCCTCGTTTCTGGTTGTAAACGTCTGGGCTATAATCTCTATAAACCAACTTGCTGGAATTAATACCGCGGCAGACGCTCCGACCTCATTTAGGCCCTCTGCACCGAAAAGCTGCTGGTTAATCAAAGGGGAATCTATAAAGGGATAGGCGTGGGTATGAAGCGAGTTTTGTTTTCCGAAAGCTGCCTTAAATTTTCCGACTCTTAAGTTTACCCACGGAAGCGAGAGAGTTTCAAAATACACCTCTTCGGGCGAAATCGAAAACTCGGATTGACCATTTTCTTGTGCCACAGAAAAAACGGCGCTGGCCTTAAAGTAAGGATCGACGTCGCTCGAGAACGAAAACTCGGATTCCTGAAGCGAAAAGCCATTATGTGGAACTTGTTTAGAATCTTGAGGGAGCTTGGGGCCTCGCAAGTATAGCCCGAGAAAATTAGCTCCAATCACTGGATTAGCCGCTTGAGAACCGGGTGCAGCGTTATGGTGAGCGATTGCCTGGGATTCTTGCGCAGCTAGAATGAGTGCGAACACAGCAAATATTTTAATTTTTGTAACCGGAGTCATAATTTACCTTTGTAGAAGTACGAAAATTTCAGTTTTGCAGCTTTGAAAGAAAAAAGGTGATTGTGGTGCGACTTAAACAGGTGGTCCACGTGCACTCAGCGGCTCGAGAGTACCGTGGTGAGCATCGAAAACTGAGATTTGGATTTGAAACCGAAACAAATCATTCTGAAACCCTGTCCGAATTGGATGGACCTCGGACGCCCTAGACTGATCTAAAGCCGCACAGAACTGGCACAAATCGTCTAAGAAAGAGATTTGATCCTGCGATTTCGGGGAGAGCCTCTCAACTGGGTGGCCAGCTCCATGATAAATAAGTGCAGCGGATTCGAAACTGAGAATTGCCAATAGAACTACTACGAAGTAGCGGCAAAAATATCTCATTCTCAGTTGAAGCGATTTAGGCACTTATTAGGTATCTAACGAAATTCGCTAAAAATCAACGTAAGTAAGCGTTACCTGGGAAAGCAAAAAAAAACAGAGCGGGGCTCGACTCAATCCCGCTCTGTTTTCTAACTTTTTAAAGTTTTTTAATGATCCAATTAAGTTTTATCGTACAATGGATAAAGTTCGTTGTCTTCGCGACTAATTCGGTTTCCAAGTGCCGAAAAAAGCTGCTTGGTTTCGTGACAGAAATCTTCGGCGTGAGTGCCGATCACATCGGGAGTCGACCATTTTCCGACGTAACCTGTAAATACTGTTTTGATAGAGCCCATTTCTTTCATAAACGCTTGGGCAGTTTGTTTTGCCTGTGGCGAGCCTTTAGCGAGAATTTCAGGATAGAGGGCTTCGTCTTCCATCGCTAAATGAACAGTAATTTTGCCAGCAAGCGTAGAAAGAAGTTGCTTGACGCCATTTGGGTCTTTTTTAACTGCAGCAGGATTTAAAACTGCGGTGATCTGTCCTACGATTCCCAATAGGTCTTTATGTTGCTTTCTGAAATTGTCTGTCTTTGCCATACAAGTCGAGCTCCTTTAAGTTTTATCGGATCAGTAAAATATTCTTATATGTAAATTATCGCCCAAAAATGAAGAAACTAAAGTGAAGAATGATTATAGACTCCGAAAAAATAGAATTTATAACTGAACTAGTTTAATCGACCATTGCTATGGCTTCGACTTCTAACAGTAAATAGGGATCAGATAGGCTGGTAACGACGACAAAGGTCGTCGCAGGCGGTTCTTCATTAAATAGCCGATCTCGAACCTGAGTAATTCCAGGGCGATAAAATGCTACGTTCGTACTGTAAATGGTGAGCTTTACGATATCTCGAAGAGTCCCGCCGGCCGCTTCGGTGACTTCGCGTAAATTTTTAAAAACCTGCTCGGCCTGAGCATTAATATCCCCGTATCCGACAAGTTTTCCTTCTACGTCTTTCGAAACTTGGCCCGAAATAAAAACGATCCCATTTTTTTTAATCGCATGCGTGTAGGTCGTGGCCTTGTAAACGGTTTTGGGCTGAATCATTTCTTTACGCATAAATTCCTCATTGAATGTCGAGCGCGCGACTTTGCTCTCTGAGTACGCGGTCGATTATTTTAATTCCGTTTTTGCTTGGCGAGTTTCGAAGATATTCAGGTTGGCGGTTCCTGCTAAGCCGTGCCGGTCAGCGGAGCCATAACCCCTCCAGCCCTTTTTATTTGCTTTTTTATTGTTTTTGTGGCATAATTTGGAAGTAGGGTTAGTTCTTAAAAAACAACACTTAAAGGAGGATTTGTGAAAAGATTTCGCGGCGCGCTTCTTGTTTTTGTCTGTCTCTTGA
>CAYJBA010000084.1:0-9345 GCA_964367865.1 uncultured Bacteriovoracaceae bacterium
ACAATGAGCTCATCTTGAATGGATCCTTTTCGTCATAAAATAAATTTTTATCTCCACTCCAAAGACTTTGATGAGTATGACCACTACAGCCGGGCAACTGTGAATTAACTTTAGCCATAAAGGTCGGCATGATTCCAAAACGTGCTGCAATTTCTTTGACTCCGGTTTTAAACAAAACCGCACGATCCGCAGATTCAAGCGCATCGGAGTAAAGAATAGCTGCCTCGAAAACTCCTGGTCCAGTTTCTGTATGCAAACCCTCAATTGGAATATTAAAGGCCGCCATTTCATCCATTATAGCGTTAAAAAACGGCTGGTTTTGATTCATCCTCAAAACCGAATATCCGAACATTCCAGGAGTCAGTGGCTCTAAACCAATAAATTTTTTATCATTTGCGGACTGGGATGTTTCCTTGAAATTAAACCATTCAAATTCCATCCCACAGCTGGGGTGATAGCCCGCCTTTTCAGCCCGAGCGATGACACTCTTGAGGAGCTGCCTAGGACAAATCCCAAGTGGCTGCCCATTTTCATTTTCAAAATCGGCCAAGAAAAAAGGAACATTTCGATCCCACGGGACTTTTCGAAAGGTATTAATATCAATCCGCGCAAGAGCATCTGGATATCCCGTATGCCATCCGGTATAGGCTGCATTATCGTAACAAACATCTCCCGAGTCCCAGCCAAATACTACGTTACAAAATCCAAATCCCGTATCTAAAGCTGAAAGAAATTTTTCTTTATTGAGATATTTTCCGCGCATCACCCCATCGATATCAGTGATCGCAACTTTGACTTTTTGATGTTCTGATTTTTTAATCTCTTCTTTAATTTCAGCAAGTGTTGCCTGCTTGGAGCGTGTTTTAGTCATAGCCTTTTTCCTTGGCGAATTTCTTTAGGGACCAAGGTAAAATACCATGCGTACCCCAAAAATAGCATTGCTAGATAAACCATTAAGATTGCCCTGTTATAATAAGCCATAGAGAGCAGGCAAATCAATGAAAGAGCCAATGCAATACGAGGAACCCATGGGTAGCCAGGCGTTTTAAACGGACGATGCAACTTCGGTTCTTTTACTCTGAGTCGAAATAACGCTAAAGTCGAAATGACGTAAAGCGTGAGGGCACCAAACACTGCTATCGTAATAATCTCACTTGTCTTTCCAGTGAGTAACGCAATGATTCCGATGACTAAATTTGCAGCCAGCGCAGGTCCGGGGGTTTGCCTTTCTTTGAGAGTATGGCCAAAAATCTTAGGCGCGTAACCCATCCGACCGAACTCAAATGTCGCACGCCCTGCTGCTAAAATAATTCCGTGAAAAGACGCCAATAGTCCACACAATCCAATTCCTATCAAGAGGTGGTAAAATACATGGGACTCCCCCACTACACGAGCCAACGCCAGTGGCAAGGGTGAGTCCGAGGGCTCCGCCACTCCGGGCTTAAATACGATTGCTTCCCAGCCTCCTACTCCTACTGACGCAAAAAAGGTAATCAAGGCAAGCGCAACCAGAGTGGCCATTGCGGACCCAAACCCCCAAACTAATCCTTTTTTGGGATCTAATGCCTCCTCAGCGACATTTGCAACGCCCTCAATCGCCAAGTAAAACCAGATAGCATACGGTATGGCCGGAAAAACTCCCATCCAGCCTTTGGGGAGCGGATTGATTGTAAAAGCCGTCCAAGAAAAATGTGGAAGCGTAACCCCAGCAAATATCAAAAGTTCGACTACCGCGAGAATAGTTACGACCAGTTCAAAAACAGCAGAGTGTTTAACTCCCCAAATATTTAGACCCGTAAACATAAAATAGGCCGCAACGGCGATTGCAAGCGGAGGAATCGTAGGAAAAAATAAACTGAAATAGGCGCCAATTGCGGCAGCGATGGCAGGCGGAGCGAAAACAAACTCAACCCATTGAGCGATCCCAGCTAAAATCCCCACTGCTGGACCAAAGGCTCGTGTCGAATAAACAAATGCACCTCCCGCTTTAGGCATCGCACACGATAATTCGGTATAGCCCAACACAAAAGTGACATACATCAGAGTCACGAAAAGTGTCGCGATGAGAAGTCCAAAGGGTCCGCCTTCGGGTAGCCCTAAATTCCATCCGAAATACATCCCTGAAATGACGTATCCCACTCCCAGTCCCCACATCATCCAAGGACCCAACGTTTTTTTAAGTGTGTCCGCCTGTGGTAATTTATTTTTCATATGGATTAAAAGAATAGCACATCAAATTAAAAATTTTAGGTACTATTCCAACTTCGATGGATAAACGACGCATCATTGAAGATATTCAGACAGGCTTAGCTAACGAATTGCGATCGCTTGTTGAAGCGGCAAAAGTTGCTCACGAAGCCGCAACTCACGAAGAAAATAAACAGGAGGACTCGCACGATACTCGAAGCATCGAGGCCTCTTACTTGGCTGGCGCTCAAGCCACTCGGGCAGCCGAGCTCAATCGACTGCTGACACTTTTTCGCTTTTTTCCGGTTCGCGATTTAGAATCAAACGCGGTGGCATGTGTAGGGGCTCTGGTAGAGCTGTCTTGCAATGGTACCCTCGCATTTTACTTTGTCGTTCCACAAGGCGGCGGACTGATCACACGGGTAGATGGAAAGGCCGTTCAGATCATCACTCCACTTTCGCCCATCGGCGAGGCGTTAATGGGAAAACGCGTGGGGGATCTTATGGATGTAGAAACGCGCTCGGGCGATCGTCAATATAAAGTAATTTCAATCCGGTAAACGATTTATTCTAAAAACCATTCGAGCGCTTTAGAAAATGCAGGCCCTGCTCCTGACCCATGGGTTACCGAATCTCCCAAATTGATCAAACTCACTTCAGCTCCGAGAGATTTCATACGGCGATAGGCGATCTCGCTATTTTCGTAAGGCACGGTCTGATCTGCCCGTCCGTGATACAAACGCACCGGGGCCAAAGGCTTAAAATCGTAAACATAATTTTTTCTGAGCGCTTGCACAAAGGGATGGCTTGGATTTGATTTAATTTCTGATAAAAAAGAACCCAGAACCACGTCTCGCAGCGTCTTTCCTTCTAAGGTAGAAGTTATTTCTTTAAGCGAGTGACTCCCATCATACCAGCTTGAAATTTGACTGTCGTAAGGGGACGATAGTATCGATGAAAATGTGGAATCGATTCCATAAATGCGGTTCATCGAATGAATCGTGTATAGAATATGGAAGAGCCACATCTGATCCAGACTTGAGCTCATGACCGTGGAACTCAATGCGTAAGGCCCCGCCATGGGCGCTGATTTAATGACATGAAACTCAGGGAAAGCTGTTGCCTCTAAATAATGCTGCAAAGCGAGAGTTGCATGTCCACCTTGAGAATATCCGAGAAGATAAATTTCATTTCTAAATTTTACTTTGAGTTGCGGTAAAAATTCCTGCGCTGCCCTCAAAAGATCTGCTGACGCCGTGGCTTCAGTCTCAGCATGGAGATAAGGATGAAACCCATCAGACAACCCAATTCCCAGATAGTCCGCCGCCACTACAACAAAACCGAGCGAACTCATGAGTCCCGCCGCAGCCGCGTCTGGACTTAGAAAAACACCTGAAGGCACATCCGTTTTTTTTAAGATTGTTCCGTGCTGATAGCTGAGGAGTGAAAGAGGCTGGTCCGGTCTTTCATTCGGAACAACGATCAAGCCGCTTGCCCTGACCCTCTCTTTCCGAACTCCCAAAGTCTGATAAATGATTTCGAAATAACTGACGCTCGTTTTGGGTTTTAAGTTTTCGGATATCCCTAATAGCTGACGTGAAATTTCGAGAGCCTTTTTCGTGCTCTCGGTCACGGGTCGCGCCGACAAGAGGTAGCGATCAGCCCATGCAACGGACGACCCATTTCCAGACATATAAAGGAACAAAACTAGACCCAGATTTAGGATTCGAACGATCCAAGCGTTGTGCTTATTCATTTGAGTCGCAGCTTAGCTCTTTTTTAGCTGCGCCGCATGATATTTTTATTCTTACTCAATTCAAAGTCTAATTATCTGAAATTATAACGTTTTTTTAGTAAACTCCACACCTCATTAAATTGATTCGATGGGTCATTAGTGCTATAGGTGTTTGATGCGATTTGTCATTTCATTGTGGATCACGTACCTCATTTTATTTTCGTACGCCCACGCCGAAATGGGTGTCCATGCCCTATACGGTCAAACAAGTAAACTTTGGAACAAGGTTGAAACGCTATCGGCTTCTGATTTAGGTCCAGCCGAAATCAATCACCTGCTGGATGAAACTTTTCAAAATCCTCAAGAAGGGATCGCCCATTTAGAAATTTTTTCGATAAGTCCCACCTATGGTTCTCTCAATCGCTTTTTTTCTCATGGAGGATTTGGCTTACGTGCCGACACTTTAATAGGAGGTGAGGTCAAAAATCGAATCTTACCTGATATCCGTGCTTACTCCGTACGTACTGCCGCTGCTGATTTTGTTTTATATGAAAGAACTGGCTTTGAATTTTCGGGCTGGAACTACCAGTTAGGATCTACACTTGGGATCGGACAACAAAAACTTGCCGAAGCCAATGCATTTGAATTTTACCCGAGTTCTCCCATTCGCGAGTCCGTCTTGTTCTACTCGGGGATAGATCTAGGTATTGGCTATCAACAGCATTTTGAAAACGATATGCGCAGTCGCTCGTTTTTAACGATTCAACCCACTTTCTTTCATTCTAATTTTTCTGATTCTCAATACCGATTTAAGATTGCGGATGAATTGACGACTTTTCGCTGGAAATTTATGTCTGAATGGTTCGTATCGCTCAATAACCCACTTCAGGCGGGAGTAGAAGCCTCTTTGCATACGGTAGCTGGACCACAACCCTTACCTGTTCGTGTGCTTCCTCGAACTTGGGATTCGATCCACGAAGTAAAACCGTTTCCGGTTATTGGCGCAAGCTTAGGTGCGGGGTCGACCATCCGCGCATTTACAAACGAGAGAAAATTTATACTCGAATTAACAGGGGGTTTTTACGGCGGCTATTTTGGTGCTGGAGCTGAAGCCCGCTTTAAAAAGCTAGGAATCGCAGCGGGCACATGGGGAATTGAGCGAAGCTCTGGATTTAAGATCAGTCAAAGCAGAATCGAGTATCTATCTTTGGAGATTCACTATGAACTCTAGTTCCACCAAAATAGGCCTTTCGATTATTTTGATGCTTATGGTAGGAAGCCTTTCTTGCACGGATGAAAACTCAGATGCTCGCCAAGAAGAGCGAATTATTAAATGGATTGATGCAAGACGCTATTTGGACGTCATTCGACTACTCGAACCCCAGGTCGAATCACGGCCTCGGTTTAAATCCCTCCTAGCTGAAGCCTATCTTGGAGACGCCAAGTTTGAGCCTTTTTTACTCGCTGCACGCGTCATGGATCGTCAGGCAAAGGGAGCAGCTTCTCTCGAAAAGCTATTTCCACATTGCGATACTGAGTCACGAAGCAATTTCGATCGGGTTCCTGTTCGATGCGTTTTAAAACGACTGATTCAGCAACTTCCGGAGGCCCAAAACCCATCATTGGTGCGCGGCCTGATTTTGCTCAAATCCGCTTACCCAGCCCCAGAACTGGCCCCTATTCAATATAATATTTTAATGGGAGGCGTATCGCTTGGGTGTGCGGTCTCGAGGCTCGGGGCGCTTCTCGCATACTACGATGGACTTTCTCCCGACCAAATTGGAAAGCCAGAAATTGACCATCTTTTTAATGAAATTTCCAAAATTGCTGAGGACGCGAATCAAACGTTAGAGCGCGCAAAATACTCAAACAATCAAATCACATCGTTTATCACGGGTTTAAAATCAATGGATCTTCTCTATCACGCAGGAAATCAAGTTCAGTTTGACCCAGCCACAGGGCTTTCTGCCCTTATTGCTTTAGCTGACCCTGCTAATAAAGATCTCGAAGCCAATCTGCTCAAAGTACTTATTATTCAAAATCTCGACCGCTTGGTCGAAGAATTTAAACGAAGTTAATTTTCTCTTGCGAACTCCCTTAAATATTGGAAGATGGTACACCAAAGGTGGATGAAACATGTTACTTCCAGTTCTTGAGAAAAAAGCTCAGTGGGCAGACTATAAGATCGACTGGCTCGCATTGAGCTATTTGATCGCAATGCATCTGACCCTCCTCCTCACACCGTTCTCTTTTGAATGGAAGTATCTTTTTTCAGCAATCGCTCTGCAAGCGTTTTTAGGCGGAGTGGGAATGTGTGTGGGTTATCACCGCCTCCTCACTCATCGCAGTTTCGACACTCCAAAATGGTTTGAACATATTCTTGCCACACTTGGCCATCTTTCTCTCCAAGGAAGCCCCATACGTTGGGTAGCGATGCATCGTATGCACCATCAGTATTCGGATACGGAAAATGACCCTCATTCTCCAAAGCAGGGATTTGCCTGGGGGCACTTTAATTGGATTTTTGTTGTCCGAAAAGATTTCGATCTTGCCGCAGTTAAAAATAGGTATGCAAAAGATCTGATGCAGGACACTTACTACCAGTTTTTAGATAGAAACGATTGGTGGGTTCAAATCGCAGTTAGCCTTTTAGTTTTTCTAGCCTTAGGATGGAAATTTTTTATCTGGGGAATATGCGTAAGGTTGCTATTTACTTATCACACGACTTGGTTTGTAAATTCAGCGGCTCACACTTTTGGGTACCGAAATTTTCAGACAAAAGATGGTAGCACAAATTGTTGGTGGGTCGCTCTCTTGGCCTATGGCGAAGGCTGGCACAATAATCACCACGCAGTCCCTCATTCTGCGCGCCATGGAATTCGGTGGTATGAAATCGATACCTCCTATTATTTGATCCGAACATTTAAATGGCTCCATCTCGCCAAAAACGTAAAGGTCCCTGCTCAGGAAACCGTCAAAAAAATGAAACAAGCAGCCTCACAAAAATTTAAGCTTCTCGAGCCCTCAGAGGTTTTAACTGCTGTTTTGGGACGAAAACCCAAAGCCGTATAATGGCGTCATTATCAAAATCTTTACCGCCATAATCATAGCCTAAGATCTACAACAAATATGGAGGAGGCTACTTATGTTTATTCGCGCACTCGTGTTACTTTTCATGTCAAGCTTTGCATTCGCTGATGGCGGAGCTGTAAAGGTCGACTACCCAAATAATTATAGAGACTGGTCCCACATTAAGAGCATGGTAATTTTTAATAAGTCCCACCCTCTTTTTGATGCTTTTGCTGGGATTCACCACGTTTATGGAAATAAATCGGCTATTGATTCGCTTAAGAAAGATGCAGCATTTCCCAAGGGGGCTACGTTAGCTTTTGACTTGCTTGCGATCGAAGAAGCAAGCGGAGCCTATACTGAAGGAAAACGTAAATTTCTGGCCGTAATGGTCTACGATACAGCGAAGTACAAAGACTCCAAGGGCTGGGGCTGGCAGGTTTTTGCTGATGGAGATGCAAAAAAGCCACAACTCAAGACTATTGCTGAACAAGCCGCTTGCGCAGCTTGCCACACCGAAGTGCAGTCCAAGCATTTCGTATTTACGGGTTGGAGAAAATAGCAGCCAGCCGTTTAACTTATTTTTATAAAACGCTCTTTCGCTTTGTTTTTCAATAAAACGAAAGAGCGTTTTTATTTTTGGGTGGGCCTGAAAAAAATTACACTTCTAAGTATTCGATATAAGGGGTGGGTTCGTCATCAAATTCGGCCGTCTTTCCGCAATGAGGGCAGGTCAATACTGGCGGCGACCCTTTTTCAAGCTCACTGAGAAGCTCCTGAGTTCCGATCAATTTATATGTTACTTTCTTGCAAGCTTCGTTTAAGCAATAAAATTGGATATAAAACGAATCCAGTTGATCCTTTTCAATAAAGCCTGGAAAAATCAAGGCCTGCTGAATGATCGAAATGGGGCAATGGCTAAAGCGCACTTGTACTCCTAATTGCTTGATTTTTCGAAATGCAGACAACCAGGAGCGCACTCCAAGCGAATTAATTCGCTGAATTCCATCACAATTGACTTCAACAGTTCCTTTAGCTGACTGAAAAGCGCTAATGATCTCTTCTTCAGACTCAATCACTCCAGAAAAGTAAATAACGTTCTTACCGTTTTCTTCTTTTTGAACACTGTTCACGGCGTAACCCCCGTACTATTTGGCTCTTCCCTTATTGTCCGCGACTCGGATTGAGAAAAAGCGAAACTGCCCTTTAAACTCTCTCATGCTACTGATGTTCTTACCGTAAATGACCGTAACACTCGTAAAAACATTTGGGACGCACTGAAAAAGCAAGCTTCCGCCCATTTTTCTGATGACGCTAAGACCGATCCCAGCACCTTTTTCATTTTCTGAATCATAGTTTTTTAGATCTTTTCCAGGATGGTAAAAATGTGACAAAAGCTTAGCGCGATCTAAACTACCGAAATGATCTACGACCGTAAATGCGACAAAATCTTCGGTAGCGTTTAGCGTCAATACAACCGGGGGATGAAACAACTGGCTCCGATAGCGTTCAACTTTTTTTCCCTGACTCCTGGCCTGTTCAAAAGACGCATCAAAGACTGCATTCAACAATAATTCGTCGACTGAATTTGTGATGATTTCAGCTACCCGTTCTGAGTTTAATTGTTGGCGTAAAAAGGCGCCTACTTCTTCGATCGCACTCTTTCTATTATCAGAGTGACCCACTTCAAATTTTTCGGTATCTAAACCTGGAAGTTTAAAATCTGGCTCGGGTAGCGCTTTTAGATTTTTAATTACTTCTCCATAAAATTTTCCGGCCCTTTGAATCTCATTATAATGAGACCTCGTCACTAAATGGCCATACAGTTCGCTTTCAGAGATAAAGGTCAGGTCACCGATATCCAGAGAACTGAGAATATGTACATGGTCCCGTAGCTGATACTTTTTTACCAATGATTTAAATGATTTTTGAAAATTTTCAAAATCTTCTGAACTAGATACATCTACAAAAATGCGAGTATTTTCGGGGTCTTTAACCAAGGACATTGCGTTTTCTGGGGTTTCAGAATAAATGAGTTTCGAATCCGAAGCCGTGCAAACGGCTTCGACAAACTGCCGGTCTTCAAATTGTTTCGAAATAAGTAAAATGTCCAATTGAGTCCCCGTTGCCTTTTCGAATTTAAAAAATACGATTATTGAATAATTTTAGACATACATTTAGGACGAGTAAACTCTAATTAGGCCAATCCACAAAATAATGGTTGGCCAAGGTCTATGTAAATTTATTGACTCCGCGCTTAGTCAATAAATGCCTACCCTTCAATCAACTTAACCATTGGAATAAGCGTGTCATAAGGCTTATTCTTAGCCTAGGGCCGGAGACTCAATATGACC
>CAYJBA010000085.1:0-9294 GCA_964367865.1 uncultured Bacteriovoracaceae bacterium
ACCTTATTAATAAATGTCTTAAATTATCTTTGATATTTACTACAGGTAAAGCTGCTACAAATAAATCATCAACATTCCCCCTATATTTTTTATAATAAGTAAATCCTCCTGAATGGCCTTCTTTATTATAATGGGCAGAGCAATGAAATTTAAGAAATTAATCTTAATTCCAAACCCGAGAATGATGCCAGCGAGCCAGACTACTCCCAGCATTAAAGCGAAAAGGATAAGTGAAATAGTTGCTACGTTTCTAAAGAGAAAGATCACGAGTAGAACAACTGCGGCGAAGGCAAAGAGCGTTGCCTTGGGTCCATCGGTTGAAATCGCGCGAATCATATCCGACGTGATGGGGAGTGTTCCTGCGACGGCAGTTCCTGGTTCCACTGAGTCTGCAGTCGCTCGGAGCTCTTGAATAAATCGCATGAGATAATCGCCCTCCCACATCTCGTTGTTTAGGGGAGGCTCTACCAGTACAAGCTTTCCAATGCTGCCGTCTTTTTCAGTGAACTTTCTCAGAATTAACTCAGGAAGGTCCTTTTGATATACCGGTTTTAGCGCCGCATCAGAAAGAAGGCGGGCAACGAGCTGCTGATCCGAAGCGGTAAGGCGCTGGACCAGATGCGGAGGCAAAAGTTTGCGAATCTGTTTTACGACCTGAATTTTTTCGTACTGACGGTCTGGTATAAAGTCATCTAGCGTTTGAATCGTAGCCAGTAAAGAGCGTTTTCCTTGCTTAGCCTTGAGCTCTCTCAAACGCTCGGCTATTTCGCGGGCATTTTCACGCGAATGTGGGAGAAGCGCTACGGGAGTGAGATAGTGTTGAAAAACTTGGTCGAGATGCTTGGAGAGAAAAGCAGAACCGTGTTGAATACTCTCTTTGTTACGAAGATTTCCCATGTTTGTTTCAATGATTTTTGGAGTGTAGCGAACAAACATACCGAGCGATGCAATTGTAATTAAAAAAGATGCTGACCAAATTGCGAGTGGAAATTTCTCAACACCTGTTGCAACTGCGGATGCTAAAAAGGATTTAGGAGTGGCCCGGCCGCGAGACATCAGGGAGCGAAAGCGTTCAAACACCGTTAAGTAGGCTGGCATGAGCACATAGGCGCTAATCCAACAAAGTACCATTCCGATGAGACCAATCGTTCCAAATTGCCTAAAACCGCGAAACCCGGTAAGGACGAGCGAGCCATACGAAAGTCCTGCCGCAAGAGCAGCTGTCCAGGTCGAAGTCGCAGTGGTTTCGATTGCCTTTACGGTCGCCCGTTCGTTGCTAAAACCGCGCCTTCGCTCTTCGATGTAACGGGCAAGTAAAATAATTCCGAAATTAATTCCGTTTCCGATGACGATGCTTCCTAAAAACGCCGAATTTGCGTTGAGGTAGCCCACCACAAAGTACGAAACGCCGAACGTCCAAAGCGTTCCCATAAAGAGACTTAAAATCAAAGCGATAGTCGCTCGGAGTACCCTAAAAAAAATCAGCATGGCGGCAGTGACTAAAATAACGACGATGATGGTCGAGAGTTCAAGGTCAGCGATGAGAGCTTCGTGTTCTTCGAGCGTGTCTTGAACACCGCCAGTGTATTTGATCACTAAATCTGATGCGTATGAGGTGGGCTTAAGTTCATCGATCGCACTTTTTACCGCATTTTTCAGCGCATGGACCTGTCCGATACCGGATGACTTTCCGGGCATATAGGCAAGTACCACGCGCAGTTTTCCATCAGGGGTGGCATAATATCCGTCGGGAAATCTCTCGAACGAAGAAGTTCTTCCTTCGTATTTTCCTTTGAGAGCATAGAAATCTAGTTTGGGCTCAGGGATATCTTTGCCATTAAAAATATTAAGCGGGTTGTAGAGTTCTTTTTCGAAGGAGATGCGGTTACTGATATAGTCGCGGACACGAGTCAGATCCTCGAGTTCCATGTATAGAGGTTGGCGATCTTTAAAAAATTTAAGCTCAGTTGTGATTCGATACTCGTAACTAGAGAGTACCGACTTAGGGACGAGGCTTAGTTTAATTGCTAAATCGTCTACAAACTTTTTACCTGCTTTGGAGTCTTGGGTAAAAATAAGTACGGCGATATTGTCGATGGACTCAAGACGCTTAGTGACCTCGGCCAAATCGATTACACTTCTGGCTGTAGTAGGCAAAAGTTCCTCTATGTCCGTTCTTAGGTTTTTGTAAAGTTGAACAGAGTAGTATCCGCCCAATATACCTAAGGCGGTACCAACGAAAGAGATGAGGCCTGCCCAGCGCAGGACAAATTTCGAAAGAGCTCGCACAGATCTTTCCTTGTTAATATCTACGGTCAGGCCTTAAACTAGATATACCGTGAGTCCTAAGGCCCTCATTAAAAAAGCGATTACAGTATTGGGTGATTTTACCCTATTTGCGTTCGACACGCTTAGGTCTTTAAAAAAACTTTCAAACCGCAGGGGTCTTTTTCTCAAACAATGCGAATTTATCGGCGTCTCATCAATCGGCGTAATTTCTATCGCCGCATTGTTTATGGGTGGGGTTCTTGGTTACCAACTTTATGTGGCATTTCATCGGTTTGGCGCTGAAGCGCTGCTTGGGGGAAGTGTAGGAGTTGCTCTTTATCGGGAGCTCGCACCTGTCATGGCAGGTATTATGGTAACTGGTCGGGCGGGCGCGGCAATGGCGGCGCATATAGCGACGATGCGGATTACGGAACAAGTCGATGCACTTGAGGTGATGGCGATCGATCCGATAGAGTATCTCGTGACCCCTCGGGTTCTAGGAGTTTTTGTAATGATGCAGTTTCTAGCTTTCTTTTTTTCACTCATCGCTACCTTTTCTGCAAAGTGGGTAGCTTGCGGAATAATGGGTCTAGATCCGACAATTTATTGGCAGCAGTATTATAAAATTGTAGATCCGATTGAGATCGTTCACTGCCTCGTTAAAGCGGCTGCATTTGGCGCGGTTCTGGCCTGGGTCGGCTGTTACTGTGGCATTCGGGCAAGGGGGGGGGCCGAAGCAGTGGGTTTGGCTACCCGCACGACGGTCGTCGCCAGTTGTTTGGCGATTTTATTGTGTGATTTCATTTTAACCTCGCTCCTTCCATTTGGATTCCCTATTCTAAGAGTATAAGCACTTATGGACACGACAGAATCTAGCAAGATAACAAAATTTAAAGTGGGCGTATTTAGTCTCTCGGGATTTATTCTCATAGTACTCATTAGCTTCTGGGTTAACGATCGCCCTTTCTGGTGGCGTGGATGTCAGTTTGTAAAAATTAGTATTGCCGACGCAACGGGGCTAAAAACAAATTCGCCCGTGCGCTCACTAGGAATTGAAATTGGATACCTAAAAACAGTGGAGCTGACAGAATCCCACGTTGCGCTGGGAATTTGCATCACTGCTCCGATCGAAGTTCTTTCGACTACAAAAGCCTATATTAATGCGGAAGGATTTTTAGGAGATAAGGTTGTTGAGTTAAAGCCGGTAAAATACTTGGGGGGATCCTCAAATATTCCAGCGCCCGCACCCCCTGCGGCAAGTCAGACGAGCTGGCAGAGATTTTTTATCAGTGAGGTTTGGGCAGCACCCGCTCAACCATCGAACATAACCATTAAGACTTCAAAAGAAATTCCTGTCGGTGAGAGTTCGCAAGATATTCAAAAACTTGTCAACCGAGTAGACGAACTGGTCAATCAGATGTCAGGTTTTACCTCTAACCTCAAAGAAGGAATCGATCCGGGCGAACTAAAAAAGACAATTCGTGAGCTCAATGTCACTTTAAAAAATGCGTCCCGGACATTTTCGCCCGAAGGGGGCCTGAATCAAACCGCACAAAGGACTCTGGCGAAATTAGAAGATGCAATCGAACAATTAAGAGATCAAATGACCCGCATCAATAAGGGGGAGGGTTCTCTAGGGGCATTACTCAACGATCCTTCGTATGCCGAGGGAATTAAAGAAGCGATTAATAACGTGAACCGATTACTCTCTAAGGTGGGAGGCGTGACGTTTATCGTGGATGTGGGCGGAGAAAAAGTAAATGGGTACGAAGACAGTCGCGCTTGGGGCCGTCTCGGAATCTGGCCACAGAAAGATCGCTACTATCTCTTGGGTATTTCATTTGACCCGCGTGGAAAAAGAACGTCAACCTCAGTTGAAACGACGACCGGCGGGAGTACGACTGTGACTCGCTCTGTACAAGTCGAATCGACATCGCTTTTAATCACGGCAATGCTTGGAAAAGTCTATCTCCGTAGGCTTGATCTTTCGATAGGTGCTCTTCATGGAGATGGAACTCTTCGTGTAGGGATGCACCTAGGTCCCCATGATCGAGAAAAAATGATTCAAGTTACCAATGAACTTTATTCGCACTCTGGCGAAACGAGTTGGAATGATCGGCTCTACGCTCAGCTCAACCCATTTTCAACAGTCTACGTCAGAGCAGGGGTAGACTCGATTAAGCGTGTAGGCGGCGCCATTCCGTACACTTACGGTGTAGGCCTTTCGTTTTCTGATGATGATATTAAACTTCTATTCGCTCTTCGATAAGGCGGCAGCCCTACTTTAGATTTTTGCTACTTATTTAAATAAGCGTGAAGTGCGCTGACTTCGTCCTTAAATCGCGGAAGTGGCGGCATGAGTCGAGTTCGTCTCTTGGGCGTATACCCTTCGGGATATTCCGCTCTCATCAGGCGAGCCTCAATGAGTTCTTTGGATGACCCATAAACCTCAGGCCCTAAGGTCCCCGGTTTTTTCGAATCCGTATCATGACATGCGACACAACTGGTGAGATAAACTGCTCGGCCCCGTTGAATCAAAGCTTCTTTGGCCAGTTCTTCTTTAGTTTTCGAAATGGGAGGTTTTGATCTTGAACAGGCCGCGAGCGTAGCAAGCATGAGTATTGCCACTAAACAAAAAGCCGCTTGATCGAATCTAAAGAGACTACGCACTACGTTTATCTCGCTAAAAATTCTAAGAGCAGATAAAGAACAATTGTAAGCCCAAAACCCGCGTGAATTACGCCTTTGACTGAAGTCAGAGGTCCCGCTTTTCCCTTGATCGCATTGAGTTCAAGAGCTCCCAAAATTACCGCGAACGTACCAAATAGCGGGAGCAGTGACGAAGCAGTGATTGCGATGTTTAAATGAGACGCAGATCCCATGAAAAAAAGCATAGCAATTGAAAACATCGTATTGGTTCTGGAGGCGACTATTGCACGCGCGCCGGCATTTGCGGCTTCAGCAATCGGTCCTTTGCCGGAAGCGGCCTGAGTAGCACTTGCAATCACGATTTTTTGATTTGGCCAGATAATAAACCAAACATTAGCCCACATGAGTGAACCAATGATGGCGCCAATCAAGATGTTTACACCCCAGGAGGTTTCCAAAAAAGACCCTTTGAGCTGTGCACCCCGAATGGAGATCATCGTCCAACCGGTGAGAAACGTAAACATCGCAGCCCAGCGAAACCACCAAAGTGCGCGCGGAACAAGCTTTTGAATCGCATTGGATTTAGTCGCCGCATCCGTTTCATTAAAAAAGGCACCTTGAACGAAGTTGAAATAATAAAGGAGGCCAATCCAAGTCACACCAAAAAACAAATGAAACCATCGCAAGATAAATTGAAATCCATTGAGATTAAATAGTGCTAGTTCCATCGTGCTCTCCTTAATTTGATTATTTATGAAATGTAACACGAACCTTTCTGCTCGGGGAATCAAAACATGCCTAACTCTGATTATTATAAATTGTGTGAATCTTTAATTGACGCACGTGGGCGACTTTGGTTACATCGATTGAAATGGCATTAACCACTCAGCCCTATAAAGGCACCCGAGATTTTTATCCTGAAGATATGCGAATCCAGAAGTGGATATTTTCTCGCATGCGAAGCGTTGCTGAGCGCTATGGATACCTTGAGTATGATGGTCCGATGCTAGAACCCTTTGAGCTTTATGCCGCGAAAACGGGTGAAGAAATTGTCAATAACCAGCTTTATTGGCTGATCGATCGCGGCGAACGAAAACTTGCGATCCGGCCTGAGATGACTCCAACGCTTGCTCGGATGGTGGCCGGAAAATTTCATGAGCTTCCGAGACCTATTCGTCTCTATAGTATTCCTAATCTATGGAGATATGAGCGCCCCCAACGTGGACGACTCAGAGAACATTGGCAGCTCAATCTCGATGTATTGGGTGGGGATGCGCTCCTGGCAGACGCCGAAATTCTTTCGTTCGGACTCGATCTCATGCGGGCTTTTGGTGGCGAAAAATTTGTCGAAATAAAAGTGAATAACCGCAGGCTCATGGATCATCTTTTTAAGGATGTACTTGGCTTAGGCGCAGACGCGGCGCTTCAGGTCACAAAAGCAATCGACGCCCGAGCGAAGATGGGCGAAGAGGTTTATCAAAAATGGATGGGCGATTTGAAGGTGACCGCCGATCAACAGACAAAGATGGAGAAATTTTTTAAATCCTCTTTTGATGAAGTCGCGAAAACCTACCCATGTCGAGGAGTGGAGGAGCTCTCAGCGCTTTTTAAGCTGCTCAGCGACTCTGGCGGTCGAGATCAAATCGTTTTCGATCCGACCGTCCTTCGTGGAATGGATTATTACACGGGAACTGTATTTGAAATGTACGACACTTCACCCGAAAATCGTCGAGCGATGTTTGGGGGGGGCCGCTACGACAACCTCTTAAATCTTTTTGGAAAATACGAGCTCTCTGGCGTCGGGATTGGAATGGGCGACGTTACGCTGAGGCACTTTTTAGAAGTCCATTCGCTTTTGCCTAAATTTGAACCTGTGATTGATGTATTTGTGACTCTGCCGAGGTTAGAGCTGCGGCCTAAATCCGAAGAAATTGTGCGAAACTTACGCGCTGCTGGATTGCATGTTGCGACGCCACTTTCGGTGGGGGGATTTGGAGAGCAGCTCAAGCAGGCGTCAAAGCTAGGTGCTCATTATGTAGTATTGCTCGGAGATGCTGAGCTTGCGCAGGGGATGGTCGCGGTTAAAGACCTGACCACTGGGACTCAGGCGAGTTATAAGATCGGTGAGTTGTCTTCAGTAATAAATCGAAAGTAGGAGCATCCGGCCCAAGGTAGGGACTGCTAAAATTAAAGGATGGGACGAACATGGAGAATAAATTTTTTCATGACTCTAAAAAATATTTTTTTTCTACGCTTGCTACATTTTTATTTTTTTTCCTTAGCATGAATCACCCGCTCTATTCCAAAATGATCAAAAAATTTCCCGACCATATATTTGGCGAAATCGTTGTTAAGATTTCTACCAGCGCCTTAAACACTGGAAAACGCGCACAGGTTCTCAGTTCACTTCAATCGGCGCTGGGCGAGAAATCGATTATAAATGTTCGCGCATTTAAGACGGATAGCGCGTTACACGTCATTCGTCTTTCAGGCGATCAGGATGTTTCACTTGCACTGGCGCATTTACGAAAAGACTCCTGGGTTGAGTTTGCCGAGCCTAATTTCATTTATCGGGCGCTTGACGACGGCGCGACTAATGATCCTGATTTTTCAAAACTCTGGGGAATGAAAAATAATGGCCAGGCCGATACGACCGGCCAACTAGGTAGAGTGGGCGCGGATATCAACGTGCTGCCTCTCTGGAAAAGTGGAATCATCGGCGATCACAAAACTCTGGTCGGAGTTATTGATACGGGCATTTCGTGGTCCCACCCTGATCTGATTGCAAACCTCTATTTGAATGCTGGCGAGTCCGGGGATCTGGCAGGAAACGTAAAAGATGACGACGTCAATGGCTTTATTGATGATGTTCATGGCTGGAATTTTGCTAACGATTCTAATCAAAGCCAAGACGATAACAATCATGGCTCTCACTGCTCTGGTACAATTGGCGCGACGGGAAATAATGGAGTTGGCGTCGTTGGAGTTAACTGGAACGTGATGCTTTTACCTATTAAATTTTTGGACGAAAGCGGAAGTGGAACTCTCGAGGGTGCAGTCAACGCGATTAATTACGGTCGCAAGATGAAGGTGCGACTTTTGAGCAATAGCTGGGGAGGAAAAGGCGAATCCAAAGCGATGAAAGAGGCGATTGCTCAAGCCAGAGATGCCGGGATTCTTTTTGTAGCGGCCGCGGGAAACAATAGCGACGACAATAATTCTATTCCCGTCTATCCTGGGTCGTATCCTGTCGAAAATGTCGTTTCAGTAGCGGCTATCGATAATCAGCAGAAAATCGCTACCTTTTCGAATTGGGGTAAAAATACGGTTCACGTAGCGGCTCCCGGAGTAAAAATTCTAAGTACCGACAAGACCGACAAATACATTACTTATAGCGGGACTTCAATGGCGACACCTCATGTAGCGGGAGTTGCGGCACTCTTGTGGTCTGCAAATCCTACGTGGACTTTTACAGAGATCAAAAACCGTCTCATCGAAACGAGCGAACCCATACAATCTCTGAGAAGAAAAATTATTTCGATGGGTCGAGTGAGCGCCTATAATGCCTTTCATAATATTAAAAAGGCATACCCTGAGCCTGATGAATCGAAATGGAAGGAAATACCTCAAACCATCGAATCGGAGCACCCCTATCGGGACAACACAGATCAGCTTTTTACGCTCCACCAAGCAGGGGCTAAATTTATGCGAGTCCGATTCGAAAAATTAGAATTCGAATCTGATAACGATTTTCTCACCGTAGAAACGAAAGAGGGCGATATCGTCTCTTTCTACACGGGCACAAGCCATCCTTCGGGAGCAACGAGCGATTATATTGTGGGAGATACTGCGGTAGTTCACTTGGTCACCGATCACTCTGTAACACGTTATGGATTTAAAGTGGGTCACATCGAAGTCATCGATTAAAAGGTGGCCCCGACCTTTTGGTTCAACATCGCGAAAAAATCAACCATTGATGCCCCGATCCAGACAGGCTTAAGGTCGAGGCGTCCCGGGACTGGGCTTTCAAGGTGCGATCTCGAAAAGGTTGTGGTGACTGCGGTACCGTAGGCTCCTGACATCAAAGCTGACTCGAGCCCAGAAGGAGAGTCCTCAACCGCAACACACTCTTGCGGCAAAAATCCCAATGCAGCCGCAGCCATGAGATAAGGCGTCGGATCAGGTTTTGATCGACCTGCATCATCGCGCGAAATTTTTTCATCGAGCAAATCCCAGAGCCCCACGATCTGAAGAGAGGATTCCATTTCACGCCGTTTGGCGTTGGTGACCACCGCAGTTTTTACTCCTAGAGACCTAAGCCATTTCAGCCCGTCCAATACCCCAGGCGCCGGGGTGAGCTTGGTGCGGACAATTTCT
>CAYJBA010000086.1:0-9286 GCA_964367865.1 uncultured Bacteriovoracaceae bacterium
TTTAAGAACTTCGTGGATTCCAAAATCTGAATCCTGAACCAGCTCTGCTCCAGGTACTGAAAAGGTTTGCTTCTTTACGATCTGGCCCCATTTTCGGATGCGCAGGGCTTTGAGGCTCTTTCTTTTTAAAAGAATCTTTTTAAGTCCATCGCTCGTCGGCAACAAATCTGGAGCTGCAATGAGCTCTATGAACCGCTCGGCCAGCCAAGACGACGCGATAGATTGAATGGGATGAGTAAAAAGAACGACTCCCCCAAACGCCGAAACTGGATCTCCTTGCCAAGCGAGTTCGAGCGCGCGCATTTGAGCCCTTTCATCCGTGCCTGAAACTACCGCGACACCACAAGGATTGTTGTGTTTCAAAATTACTACGCCAGTACTTTCGGCATTCAGGGCGACGAGATCACTCGCCAGGGCGTATCCCGAAGACACGTCCAAAACATTATTGTAAGAAAGCGCGTTAGGTGTAAGCGGCTCATCCCAACCAATAGGTGAATCGCGACTGACTCGCAGATTTCCGCTCTGATGAGGATTTTCGCCATATCTTAAAGGAAAAGACTGACTCTCGCCCAATCGCAAAGCAATTGCATGGTCATAGGCTGAAATGCAATCCCAAGCTTGAGCGGCGCACTGAATGGCTAATTTTGCACTTACGCGCGATCGAGTATTGAGGTCGTCTATCACTGCCGAATATTGCTTTGGATCAGTTAAAACTAAAACAGAGGGCGCGTTTTTCGCGGCTGCCCGAACCAATGTAGGACCGCCAATGTCAATTTCTTCAATCAGCTCTTTGCCCGGAGTTAAATACTTTTCCGCAGCTTTTTCAAAGGCGTAAAAATTTGCAACAACACAATCAATGGGTAAGATCGAAAGCTTTTTCACATCCTTTTCGTCCGAGACATCTGTGCGCCGATATAAAATTCCACTGCAAATAGGAAACGAAAGAGTTTTCATTCTTCCTTGAAAGGCCTCGGGACTTCCAGACAGCTTCTCGATCGCAATAATCTTTAATCCGGCATCTCGTAAGACTTTAGCGGTTTGCCCAGTCGCAACGAGTTCGGCCCCCACGGCAGCCAAGGCCTGCCCGAGCTCAACAATCCCGGTCTTGTCGGTCACTGTCAAAAGCGCGCGCCGGATCTGAAGATCATTCGGGTCACGATCCATTTTTTGCCTCGCGAAAGGCGTTTTCAAATATCGCTAAACCTTGTCCCGGCGAATTTGCACGACCGGACTGCGCAGTCCACTCGGGATGAGCGGTCCATCGAGTAAATGCTTCAGGATGTGGCATCAATCCAAAAATTCGACCCGTGGTATCGCAAAGCCCCGCAAGTCTCTCCTCGCTACCATTAGGGTTCAGGTCATATTGTATACAGGTCATTCCCTGGCGATCCATTTTCGAAAGAAATTCGGTTCGGCGTGATGTTGCAAATACAATCCGCCCTTCTCCGTGACGAATGGGTAAATCCATCGTGCCAATGCCTTTGAGCCAGGCGCATTTAGTCCCCGTGGGGGTTACCTTCACCCAGGTATCGACGAATTTTCCACTCAGATTATGCGTGATTGAGACCTCTTTACCGAAAATTCCCAGTCGAATGAGCGCCTGAAATCCATTACAAACCCCAATAACCAATCCGCCTCGCTCAGCATACTTATGCAAATCCCAACCCAACTTATGTTGAATTTTTAACGCTAGCACTTTTCCAGAACTGAGATCATCGCCGAAGGAAAATCCACCTGGTAGAGCAAGAGCTGAAAATTTAAGTGCTAGGTCATCCAGCTGCATGCGGTCGACAATCATATCGTTCAGATGCCTGATCTCTGCTTCAAAGCCTGCTAATCGAAACGCTTGCGCCGTTTCCGTTTCGCAGTTTATGCCATCGCCAGTGACGACTAAGACTTTGGGTTTGTGAACGCTCATTCCCAATAACCCTCTTTTTTCCAGGCGCTCCTGATTTCGCTAATCGAAACTCGCCAGTCACATTTTAAATGTCGCACTTCGAGGCGATCTGTTTTGGTTACTGAGCCCAGTTTTCGAAATGGAATTTGTGCTATTTTCAGTTCATCCTCAAGCAGTTTTGCTTCGCTCTCTGACACAGTTGCGATAAACGTGTGAAACCCCTCTCCAAACGCAATGTCCCACGGGTCGCACTCATCAGGAAAACTGATCGACGCACCTAGTCCCCGCGCTATCATGCCCTCAGCCACTGTAACGAGCACTCCCCCATCAGAAACATCATGAAGCGATTTAATTTTAACTGTTTCTCTGCTTTTTTCACTTCCCAGCCAAGCGTAGAGTTTTTTTGCCATCTCCCAATTAGGAAGTCCAAGTCGGGCAGCTCCGGGGAGTGTCTTATATAAGCTCTGAAACTCCGAACCCCACAGTCCTAGCGACTCTCCCCCCATTAAAAATATAATATCCCCCGCCATTTTAAAATCAGATGTTCTGGTTAAGCGAATATCTGGAACTTTTGCCATTGCAGTCATGAGAAGGGTAGGCGGAACAGAAATCTGAATATCCTTTCCGTCTAACTTTCCCCGAAAATCATTTTTCATGCTGTCCTTACCGGAAATAAGAGGAACTGAAAGCGCGCGAGCAGAATCTCTGAGGCCAAAACAAGCTCGAACCAAGGCGGCAGCTTTACCCGGATCAGAAACCGGATCTGGCCAACAAAAATTATCAATGAGAGATACTACATGTTCTGGCTTTCCAAATTCTGCGCCTACACAGAGAACATTGCGTATGGCTTCGTCTACACTGGACTGTGCCATCAGATAGGGGTCGAGATCCGAAAGTTTCGGATTAATCCCACAACCCACAGCAATTCCTGCTTCAGTTTTAGGTTTTGGTTTTATTACGGCTGCGTCGTTGGGTCCGCTGACCGCAAGCGATGTACCCGGCAGTGCCGTGTGTAGGGGTTTTATAACTGAGGTCCCCTGCACTTCATGATCGTACTGCGAAATCATCCATTCTTTCGAAGCAATGTTGGGACGCCCCATGAGTTCAAGAAGAACTCGAGCCCCATCCATTTCAAAAGACCTCTCAATCGTTTCTGGCGGGGCAGGAATGCCTTTCCATTCTGCGCTTATTTCAAGCTGTGGAACGCCCTGATGCAAAAACTCGAGGGCTAGACTACCCACTAATTTATCGCCATACAAAATATCAAAACGCCCTGAGTCGTTAAATTCGCCGACATCGCTCCACTCTACTCCGCGCCGATCCGCCAATGACTTAAAAATCTCTACATTTGAAGTTGGAACCGCTACCGTCATTCGCTCTTGAGATTCACTGACGACGAGTTCGTAAGGTTTTAATCCAGCATACTTCACTTTGGCTTGACGGACGTCCAGTTTAGCTCCGCCCGAAAGTCGCGCCATCTCGCCTACCGAGGACGATAGGCCACCTGCACCGTTATCCGTAATACAGCGATAAAGCCCGCGGTCCCGCGCTTCAAGTAAAAAATCACTGACCCTCTTTTGTGTGATCGGATCGCCCAACTGAACCGCGCTTGAGGGTGAACTCTCATCGAGCGCCAGAGACGAAAACGTCGCACCGTGAATTCCATCTTTTCCGATCCGTCCCCCAATCATAAAGATGCGATCGCCGCGCTCAACCTCTTTTAATTCACACTTTCTCCCAACACTGATGCGAGGCATGATGCCGCCGGTACCACAATAAATCAATGGCTTACCCAGGTAGCGCTCATCAAAAACTAAGGCACCGTTTACAGTCGGAATCCCACTCTTATTGCCCCCATGCTCAACTCCGCGTCTTACTCCATCCAATACTCTTCTGGGGTGCAGCAATTTTTCGGGTAAAGTTTTCGAATAATCAGGTTCTGCTAAACAAAATACATCTGTATTGAAAATGGGTTTCGCTCCCAAACCACAGCCCAAAATATCTCGATTAACTCCAACGATTCCGGTCAATGCCCCTCCATAGGGGTCAAGCGCCGAAGGAGTATTATGAGTTTCGACTTTGATACATATCGCATCGTCCTCGTCAAAAGCCACAATCCCCGCATTGTCGCTAAATACCGAAAGAAGCCACGGTTTAGGCATTTCGGACGTAGTGCCCGCGATTGTGGTTTTAAATAAGCTATTAATTACGGACGGAATACTAGTTTTTGGACCTGGTTTAGTCCCCACGCTTCGATCAATGTAATTTATTTTCGCCCCAAAAATTTTATGTTTGCAATGCTCTGACCAGGTTTGAGCCAATACTTCGATTTCAACATCCGTTGGATCATCTAAATTAAAGGATTTTCGTTCAGCGATCGTTTCCGGGTTTAAAAAATAATTGCGAATTGCTTTCATTTCAGGAAGGCTTAGCGCCCAAAGGTTTTTCTTGCTGAGCTTCTCAAGGTCAGAATCACCTAATCCATTGAATTGAATCTTTCCGACCTGATCTGAACTTTTTACGTGCATCCTGGGAATGTCCCGCTTGACTCGCTCCTGGTGAAATCGGTTATTTTGCTTGAGTTCGTCTTCGTTATAGAGAGTCCATGTTTCGATGAGTTCGTTGCAAAACACATCGCGCGCGAGATCGGAAAGCACCTCCTCATTAATCTGAGTTCCTTCGAGTAGAACTAAACTCCCGCTCGCACAAATTCCCAGAGGCAGTGGTTTCCCTAACACAATCTCTATGGCTTCGAGACTCGTCTTGCCTATATTATCCGTTACCCCGCCTCGGAAACGGCGTTCGAGCGCCCAAAATTTGCCCGGTCGATTAGAAGCAATTTCCATCAGATCCATCAATCCGCCGTGCTTTCCCGCAGCAGAGGGAATCAAATTGCCCGTAAAAACCCATTGCAGAACGCGATCCCAATAAATCTCGTTAATGGATTGAATCAACTCCTCGCGATGCACTGGAACATCAATCCAATAAACATCCAGCATTCTGGCCCAGCGAACTTTTGGGCGTAATCCAGGATGCGTAATTTCAACTTTTCTCAGAAAACTTTGTGCGGCTGGATCTGCAAATTCAGGCCGCATAGCCACTTCAATTCGGGCGAACAATAGGCCTCCCTTGTCTGACCTCAATTTTAAAGGTTTCGGGTAATACCCAACGAAGCGTTTGAGAAAAAATTCGATGTTCGACCAAAAGCCCTTTTTTTTCAACCTCAGCCACTGATTTACACTTTTCTATCGAAAACGCCTCCTGTGCGCAGATGGGGCCTCCGTCCATTATAAGATCAACTAGATGAACCGTGGCGCCTGTGACTTTGACGCCATAATTAAAGGCTTGCTCGTAACTTTCCAATCCCCGAAAGGCTGGAAGCAAAGAAGGGTGGACATTGACGATCCGACAAAATCCTCGTGAATCGCGAAATGCGGCCAGAAAGGTCGGACTGAGCAATCTCTTATACCCGGCCATGACAATGAATCTTGGATTGTATTTCCGTAAAATAGCCAAGATTTTACTTTCATGCACTGCTCGAAGCTGCTCTCCCTTAAGATTTGATTTTTCCGGAACTTCGACACATTCGACGGGAATTTTAAATTTCTTTGCCACATCTATGGCTTGAGCCTTGGGATTTTCAGTAATTAGAGCCTGAATCTTAGCTCGAAGTTTCTTTTTTCTAATTTCATTTGCAATCGATTCAAAATTACTTCCTCGGCCTGATGCAAATATGACGATAGGCACGCTCGAATGGGTCATACTTTCTTTCCAGTCATCGCATGAGGGGGTCTGTCTAGACCAATATCTTTACGAAACTGCATTCCCGGAAAGCTGATTTGAGAAATATTTTTATAAGCTGCATTGCGTGCCTCTTCTAATGTTCCTCCAATTCCAAGCGCACCCAATACGCGTCCCCCTGCAGTCACAAACTGGTCACCGCGCTTAGCAACTCCAGCCACAAAAAAGGGGGGAACCTCCGAAACCATTCCCTTTTCAAGTCCGAGGATCGCATCTCCTCTTTTGGGTTCATTGGGATAGCCATCCGCTGCGCAGACGACAACCACGGCAGACATCGCCTTAAAGGGAACGCGCTCAGGCCAGTCGGCCAAACTTCCAGACGCTACGGCCATGCACCACTCGTACAGATCGTCGTCTAAACGTGGAATGAGGACTTGAGTCTCTGGATCACCAAAGCGCGCATTAAATTCGATGACATTTATTTCATCGGTTCTCAAATTAACCATGAGTCCAGCGTAGAGCAGTCCACGAAAGGGCGTCCCTCTCTTTTTTAATTCCGCAAGCGTCGGTAAAAATACCTCCTTGCGTACACGTTCAAAATACCGATCTGGGATTTCCGGTACTGGACTAAAAGCCCCCATCCCCCCTGTATTTGGGCCTAAGTCGCCATCAAAGATTTTTTTATAGTCACGCGAGGTATCCAAAACCGCACATCTCTCCCCATCAGAAAATGCGAACCAAGAAAGCTCCTCGCCCACTAATTTTTCTTCAATCACTATTTTTCCGGAAATTCCGATCAGTGCATCGACTGCATCGACGGCTTCGCTTAAGTTCGTACAAACACGAACACCTTTACCGAGCGCTAGTCCGTCGGCTTTAACCACCCATCCTTCACTTTTGGGTGGCCATGGGCAACTGACCAAAAATTTCTTCGCCTCAGAAACAGACGTCATGATTTTAAACTCAGCTGTGGCAACACCCGCAGCTTTCATCACTTCCTTCGAAAAAGCTTTACTCGACTCAATTCGAGCTGCCGCGGCTGTTGGACCGAAAGTCTTAAGCCCGACCTCTTGAAATGCATCTACAATTCCATCTGCCAAGGCGTTATCTGGACCTACCACGATCAGATCAACATCGTTCTCCACCGCTTTATCCGCCAGCTGGTCAAATTCCTCTTTTCCTCCAGAGAGATTCACTGGCCAACGCTCCCAATTTGCCGGATAAGCATCATTTCCGGGGGCAACAATGATACGGTCTACGTGCGTGGATTCTGCAAGTTTCCAGCCTAAAGCATGCTCGCGGCCTCCAGAGCCAATGACCAATACTGTGGCCATCAGGAAGAACCTCCCGAGAGTAGTTCGAGCTTTCGAACTACTTCATCGAGTGACCACGCTTTCGGAAACCAGGTTTTTCCGGAAAGTGTATTAGTGAGCGCCATATAGAGATGGCTCGCAAGTTCTTTTTGGAAATCAGGTAAATGTTCCGGCTGCTCAGTACAAAGTTGTTTCCAATCCTGTGATCCGCGTGCTTTTGCTTCTTTTTTAGCCTTCTGAGTTGCTTCAAACCATCCCGTCTTACGATAATGAAGTCTCAAAAATTCTTTTGATAGCTGGGTGCCTCCCTTGGATAGTATTCGAAGCTCATCTGGCCCGATCGCGTCGACGAGAAAAATTTCTCCCACTGCCGAGATTCCCCACTCGAGTTTTCCGTCGGCTAGGTCCAGACCCGCTTCCTCGCAGGTCCATTTAATCAAGCCCGCGACCCAAGCAGTCTTAAATAAAACATCCTGAAGTTGGGCCCCAGTGAGCCCCGAAATGGCGAGTCCCTCGCTCAAAGTCAGAGGTCGATCAGAGGATTCAAGTTTTGTAAAAATTTCGAGTACAGGAAATCCCCACTTTTGGCCACCGACCGCCTGATATTCGCCAAAACCAATTGAAGCCATATAAGTAGAGTCACGAGACGCCCGATCAATCAGTGAACTACCTTCTGGACAGCTAAATCGAAACACTACTTCTAGCGGAATCAATCTCGGCGCTGGACTAGAGCGCGTCGAAAGATAATTAGGAACCGTTCGACCTAAAATAATTTCGGATTTGGGCCGTACAGCCGACACTTGAAGAACCGCAAACTGCTGAGAGGCGACCGTCAATTGAGATACTGATTTGGGCTTCTCGCCCGACGAAAGCATACCACGATAATGAGTTCTAAGACCTGTTTGCTGAAGAGCTTCGCCTGCTTCGATAAAAGCCGAACCAAAGCGATTGGCCTTTCGCAACTGCAGGGCCACTGAACTTTTCGAGAAAGCCTGCCAAGTTTCGGACTTTTCTAATTTCTCTAACCAGCAACCAGCCAACGTAGCCAATGCTTCACCTTTATTTGGCAATAGGTCCGGCATCCGGCCCCAATCAAATACGGAGTAAGCGTCGGTATAATCGAATACAAGACAGGAATCGGAACCGACCGTAATGGGCCCTTTTAAATCTTTGACTGATCCTTCATAAAGAGTGGCATAGCTCGTTGGAAGCCCCATTTGGACTCAGCTCCGTTGATTCTTTCTGTCATGCAAACGATTAGCGGCAAATCGGGATCCCGACGCAACATCCGTTGGATACTTGCCGTCCAAACACGCTGTACAGGGTTTAAATTTTCCATTTTTACTCGAGTCTGCAATTGATTTTTCAAGTCCATCCCTGTCCTGATAAATGACAGCATCCGCAGCGAGTTCTTTTTCAATTTCGGCTAACGGACGACCCGAGGCGATCAGCTCAGCTTCGCTCGGAAAATCTAACCCGTAATAGCACGGATGAGTAATGGGCGGGCAAGTAGAAACAAAGTAAACTTTTTCTGCGCCTGCATGCCTCACGAGCTCGATAATTTTTTTAGAAGTGGTCCCTCTGACGATCGAATCATCCACTAAAATAACTTTCTTACCAGCAATCTCAGAGCGAACGGGAGAGAGCTTAAGATTTACAGCTTTCTGGCGTTTTTCTTGAGAATCTAAAATAAATGTCCGTTTAATATAGCGGTTCTTAATCAAAACCTCGCGATATGGAATCCCAAGCTCTTCGGATAGCGCAATTGCAGCGATGCGCGAGCTCTCCGGCACAGGCACTACGATATCCGCTTCAATCTTTCTTTCCTGAATCTGTTTTTTCAGGATTCTGGCTAAATTTTTTCCAAGCTGGATGCGTGTTCCATAAACTGGAACGCCATCAATCTCAGACTCCGGCGAAGCGAAATAAACCCACTCGAACATGCAGTGACGAGCCCCCCGATTATCCAAAACTCGAGTATGCACTTTGCCCTTAAGATCGATAAAAATCACCTCACCCGCTTGGATGTCCCTCACCGGCTCGTAACCTAAAAAAGAAAGTGCGACACTTTCGGAGGCGATCATGTGAGATTGCCCTCGAGAGGCGCCAGAATCTAACGAACGCTTAGCCTCGCGCGTACCCCAAACCAGAGGGCGAATTCCAAAGGGATCACGAAACGCGACTAATCCCTGATCTGCAACGGCCATCACGATAGAGTAACTTCCGTTTACTTTCTGATAAATCTCTTTCACCGCGGCGCAAATATGTTCGAACTCTAAGTCCCCTTGGCCCTGTCCAGAGGGCGATCGAGCGAGTGCTTCTGCAAAAAGGTTTA
>CAYJBA010000087.1:0-9142 GCA_964367865.1 uncultured Bacteriovoracaceae bacterium
TTATGGATTATCTATTGCAGACCAGTATATCCGCACTGGGTTTTATAAAAAAATATTGGTGGTTGGCTCTGAGGTTCATTCGCGCGGCTTGGATCGTTCGACGCGTGGGCGCGATGTAACTGTTTTATTTGGCGACGGAGCGGGCGCAGTAGTGATGGGCCCCATCAATACCGACAATAAATCTGATTCCCAAGTGTATTCGACTCATTTACACGCCGACGGCGCTCATGCGAAAGACCTTTGGATTAAGTCCGACTGTAGTTCGTATCCCGGAGAAAGAATTACGCAAGCCCACCTTGAAGCGGGCGATCATTACCCAAAAATGAACGGCAAGACGGTTTTTGTGAACGCCGTGAAAAGAATGCCCGAAGCAATTCACGAGGCGCTCAAAGCCAACGGCCTAAGGGTTTCAGATATTGATTTATTTTTATTTCATCAGGCGAATCTAAGAATTAATGAAATGGTAGGCAAACAGCTCGAGATCCCAGAAGAGAAAATTTTTAACACGATCGACCGGTTTGCAAACACGACCGCGGCCACTATTCCGATTGGAATGGATGAGGCCGTAAAAGCCGGAAAGCTTAAGCCGGGAATGTTGGTCGCCTTGGCGGCCTTTGGAAGCGGATTTACTTGGGGCTCCGCTATTTTGAGATGGTAGACAGGACAATGTTCTATGAGTGAGACAAATTCAAATCCGCTGGATAAAAACACGATCGTAGTGACGATTGAGGACGAAATGAGGGGCGCTTACCTCGATTACGCCATGAGCGTCATTGTTGGGCGCGCCCTCCCAGACGTTCGTGACGGTCTTAAGCCAGTTCATCGTCGCGTGCTCTATGCGATGCATGATTTAAATAATACGTACAATAAGCCGTATAAAAAATCTGCGCGCGTCGTTGGGGATGTAATTGGTAAATACCATCCACACGGAGACACTGCGGTTTACGACACGCTTGTGCGGATGGCTCAAGATTTTTCATTAAGGTACCCGCTAATTGATGGCCAGGGAAATTTCGGGTCCGTGGATGGCGACGCACCAGCAGCGATGCGATACACCGAAATTCGTATGGCCAAAATTACGGACGAAATGTTGGCGGACATCGAAAAAGAAACCGTTGATTTTGGGCCTAACTACGATGACAGCCTAACCGAACCAGAAGTATTGCCGGCGCAGCTCCCAAATCTATTAATAAATGGGGGAACGGGAATTGCCGTTGGAATGGCCACGAATATTCCTCCACACAATCTCACCGAAGTGATTGACGCTACTGTGGCATTGATCGAAAAACCTAGTTTAGAAACTACACACCTACTTCAGTTTGTAAAAGGGCCAGACTTTCCCACCGGCGCGACGATCTTTGGTGGCCAGGGCCTTAAAGACGCTTATTTGACCGGCCGAGGCGCAATCACCATTAGAGGTAAAGCAGAGATCGAGCCCTACAAAGGAGATCGCGAGCGTATTGTTATTACCGAACTGCCCTATCAGGTAAATAAAGCCAAAATGATCGAAAAGATTGCCGACCTGGTTCGTGACAAAAAGGTCGAAGGCATTTCGGATCTTCGAGACGAATCAGATCGAACTGGTATGCGTGTCGTGATCGAAATGAAAAAGGGCGAAAACTCTAACGTCATTTTAAACCAACTGTATAAGCTGACCCAACTTCAAGAGAGCTACGGCATTAATTTGCTCGCCATTCATAACGGACAGCCCAAAACGTTTAACCTTAAAGACATGATATGGGCTTTCGTTGAGCACCGTAAAGACGTGGTCGTTCGACGGACTATTTACGATCTCAAAAAGGCCGAAGCGCGGGCGCATATTTTAGAAGGCCTTAAAAGAGCGGTCGAGCTGCTCGACCCAGTAATTGCTCTCATTAAGGGTTCCAAGAGTCCCGAAGAGGCGCGTACGGGACTAATGGCGAAATTTTCTTTTACCGAGATTCAGGCGCAGGCGATTCTCGACATGAAGCTCCAAAGACTGACCGGGCTTGAACGCGAAAAAATTGTCGAAGAGTATAAGCAAGTGATTCAGCTGATCGGCGAATTGAAGGTGATTTTAGGCAGTGAATCGCGGGTGTTTGAAATCATCAAGGGTGAGCTTTTAGAAATTAAAAAAAGTTACGGCGATAAGCGCCGCACCGAAATTGTACACGGGGTTACCACTTCGTTTGAAGTTGAGGATTTAATTGCCGACGAAGATACGCTCGTCTCAATTACGCATACGGGCTATATAAAAAGGGCAGATCCAAACCTGTTTAAGAGCCAACACAGGGGCGGTCGCGGAATTCGTGGCGTGACTACCGGTGACGAGGATTTTGTAACTGCAATTTATAAGACCAACACTCTCGCCTACCTTCTTTGTTTCACAGATAAAGGACGGCTTTACTGGCTAAAGGTTTATAAGGTGCCAGAGGCTTCGAGAGGCGCCAAAGGCAAGGCGATAGTCAACTTGGTTGCGCTTTCGCCGGGCGAGAAAATTAAAGCCATTCTTCCTGTTCGAGAATTTAAAGAGACAGAATACATAACGATGGTAACGAAAAAAGGTGTCATCAAGAAAACCGCGCTCAGCGAATTTAGTAATGTGAGAAATACCGGGCTGATCGCACTCTCAACGGATGACGGCGACGAACTGGTAAGCGCAAAGCTGACTCACGGAGCGGACGATATTTTTCTCTGTTCTAAATCAGGAATGAGTATCCGATTTCAAGAGACCGATGTTCGCCCGATGGGTCGGGCGGCCCGCGGAGTTACTGGAATGAACTTAGACGATGACGATCAGGTCGTGGCATTAGAAGTGTTAGACACCTCTGGCGGAGTCGAGTCTCAGTTTGAGATTCTTACTGTGACTGAAAATGGTTACGGAAAGAGAACACCTGTAGCGGATTATCGCGTTCAAAGTCGTGGCGGAAAAGGCATCATCACCATGAAAACAACGGATAAAAATGGATTGATCATGGGCTCCCGCCAGGTTCTTCCTAAGGATGATGTAATGCTTGTTTCTAACAAAGGGCAGATGATCCGGATTCACGTTGGTGAGATCTCCGAGCAAGGCAGAAACACTCAGGGCGTGCGCCTCATGACCGTTTCTCATGGCGAAAAGCTCGTAGCCTTCGAGTACATGGCTGAAAATGTAGAGGACGTGGATGGTGGTGGAAATGGTTCAGGTACGCCTGGGACGCCCAGCACAGTTCACTAAATATCTTGGACTCTTCGGATTCGGGCTACTTTTTGGAGCCTGCAGTCTAAATAGCGCGAAGAACCACTATATCTTGGCCGAAAAGCTCTGGACGGATGGTAAGTATGCAGCCTCAGTTTCGGAGTTTGAAAAAGTTTCTCAGAAAGACCCGCGGGGCAGCTTAGGTATTCAGGCTCTTTATCGGGCAGCGACGACCGAAGCCTATTTTCTTTCTAGATTTAATGACGCAGTTAAAAAGTTTAAACTATTTGCTGAGGCTACCACGGATTTAGCTCTAGCCTGGGAAGCCCAAAAGCAAATAGGCGAACTTCTTTATGCGAAAATGGATCTTCATGACCAGACCATTGAGCATTATCGAGATTTACTCAAGGCCAACCCGCAGGTGGATGAGGCTGCTGAGTTCACTTATCGAATCGCTAAAAGCCAGTTTTATCTTTGGCAATTTGATGATGCCACAAAAACTTACCAGGAACTGATCGCTAAATATCCCAAGGCACCACAAGCGGAGCGGGCACTTTACGAAATTGGAGTGACCTACTTTACTCAAGGCGAACAGCAGCCAAATAAAAAGGTTCGGGGACCCGAAATTTATCAAGAAGCGATTGATTCGTTTGAAATTTTTCTCAAAAAATATCCGCAAAGTACCTTAGCGGCTTTGGCCCGTTTCGGAATAGCCTCTTGCCTGGAAGAACTCGACCAGCTCGACGCAGCATTCCACGCCTACGAGGCCCTTAAGAAAACCTACCCCTCACCGCGAGTGATCGAAATCAAATTGGCCCGGATTAGAGAGCGAAAGGCCCAGAGAAGTCGTTGATCTAGAACAGGATTCATGTTAACCGGCTGAGTGTCCCAAGAAGGAAAAAAAGAAGTTTCTGATAAAGATGCTTTGCGTCGAAACTGGATGAAGTCCTTAGGGCTTTTTTCTATTATAATCGGCGACCTGATTGGGTTTACGGGTGCGGGTATCGGGGTTGGATATTTGGCCATGAAGAAACTCGAAATGCCTGGGTGGGTATTGTTATTTACCAGCATTACGGGCCTAGGCGTGGCAATGTTTCGGCTTTATAGATTTTCGAAGAGAGATTTATGGTGAGAAGTAGGCAGGAGTTTTATGCGGCGCAACCATTTTTAATTGCCGCAATGATTTGGCTGTTGATCACTGTACCGGTATCATGGCTTTTGGCGCCAGCCGGAGCCTCTCCCTTTGCAGAGCTGAAGTGGACAGCCGGGCTTTGGTTTCTTTGCATGATGGACTTACTGGCGATGGCGCGAACAATAGCGTCGCTGATTCGCTGGATGAGCGCTTCGAGCAGGGATCGGGTGTCGCTAATCGTGCAAGCTCTTTATTGGGGAACGATTAAGTTGGTTTGCCTGGCAGTTTTTATAGTGATTTTAATTAAGTCAAAGTCGATTCCCCCAGCGAGTCTTTTTTTGGGAATCGCGACATTAATAGTAACGCCACTTTTGGGCGGATTTTGGTGGAGCAAAAGGGAATTACAACATGCATGATGCTCATGGCTTTAATTGGTTAAATTTAATCGGTTTGGGGGAATTTCCCAATCACGTCGTGATGGCAGTAATAATCGCGAGTCTACTTTGTGTTTTGACATTTGCTGCTCGAGCACAGCTCGTAGGCGTTATGAAGGCGGTCGACGGGGGTCTTGTCCCCGCGCCTAAGCTCACTTTTCTCAACTTTTTTGAAATTGCTGCAGAAAATTTATACGCACTTACAGAAAACGTGATTGGTCATCATGATGCGCCCAAATTTTTTCCAGTCATTGGTTCATTATTCGTGTTTATTTTCACGGCTAATGTTTTTGGATTGATACCTGGACTTTTGCCACCCACGGATAATTTAAATACAACCCTAGCCCTGGGGCTTTTAGTTTTTGTTTATTATAATTGGGTAGGATTTAAGTCGAACGGACTGGGCTACATCAAACATTTTTTTGGCCCCATTGTCTGGCTAGCCCCGCTTATGTTTGTTATCGAATTGGCGTCTCATGTTTTTAGACCACTCTCTTTAGCTCTGCGACTTCGCGGAAACATTATGGGAGATCACGTCGTACTCAGCGTTTTTAGTAGTTTGGTTCCATACCTTCTGCCCGTAATTTTCTACGGGTTAGGAGTGTTTGTGGCCTTTATTCAGGCCTTCGTCTTTTGTTTAATGACGATGGTCTATATTTCGTTATCGACAGCACACGACCACTAAGCAGAAAGGATGATATTTAAATGAGTTTTAGAAAGGCGTTAGTTTTAATCGGTACTTTGGTAATTACCTGTGGCGCGACCCTTGCCATGGCAAACGAAGGAGCAGGAGGCGGTGACGCTTATGCCTCTTTAGGCGCTGCGCTAGCAATTGGGTTGGCAGCATTTGGCGGATCACTGGGTCAAGGTAAGACCGCAGCAGCGGCACTCGAGGGTATTGCTCGCAATCCAAACGCGCAGGGCAAAATATTCGTGCCGATGATTATCGGACTTGCCCTGATCGAGTCGCTTGTTCTTTATGCATTTGTTATTGCGTTTGTAAAGATTAAGACCTGATTCGAAAAAGTAATACCTTTTCTGAGAGCCCCCGCGTTTGGCCGAGTGGCTGGCGCGGGGGCAACAGGCGATAGCAGCCCTTTATTTTTTCCGTGCGAGCAGATACGGCCTCAAATGAATCCCCGTCGGACTATTAGAGTTTTCAGCAACTTCTTCGGGTGTTCCCAAAGCAACGATCAGCCCACCGGCCTCCCCGCCCTCAGGGCCCATGTCGATAATGTGATCCGCAGCCTTAATAATATCGAGATTGTGTTCAATGACAACGACCGTGTTTCCCTGGTCGACGAGCGACTGAAGAATCGACACTAACTTATTTACGTCATCAAAATGCAGCCCCGTTGAAGGCTCATCCAAAATATAAAAAGTGCGCCCAGTAGCTCGTTTGGAGAGCTCTTTGGATAATTTGATACGCTGAGCTTCGCCACCCGAAAGAGACGTAGCGCTTTGCCCGAGATGTACGTATCCGAGACCGACATCATTTAAAATCTTGAGTTTTGCGTGGATCATCGGGATTGCTTCAAAAAAGCCAAACGCCTCGGCTGCAGTCATCTGAAGAACGTCAGCAATATTTTTTCCTTTATACCGAATATCAAGCGTTTCGCGATTATACCGCTTGACTCGACAAAGTTCGCACTCGACAAACAAGTCAGGTAAAAAATGCATTTCTATCTTAGTTACGCCATCCCCTTCGCAGGATTCGCAGCGGCCGCCCTTGACGTTAAACGAAAAGCGGCCAGGACCGTAACCCCGCACCTGAGCGTCCGGGAGCTGAGCAAAGAGATCACGAATGAGGCCAAAAAGACCGGTATAGGTTGCGGGATTGGAGCGCGGGGTTTTTCCGATCGCGCTTTGATCGATATCAATTACTTTATCGATATGTTCAAGACCGGAAATAGAGTCAAAATGAGTTGCTCCTGTATCGACCCGATAAACAGATTTAAGGAGCGCCTTATAAAGCGTGTCGATGACTAACGTACTTTTTCCACTTCCAGAAATACCAGACACACAGGTAAGAACCCCGAGTGGAAAGGAGACATCCAGATTTTTTAGATTGTTTAAATTCGCGCCTTTGATGCGAATACTGTGATCGGACGCCCAGGGCCGCCTCACTTTCGGAACTGGAATGACGAGATCTCCGCGAAGATATTGCCCCGTAACGCTTTTTTTTGTGCCGACAATCGTTGAAAGGGGCCCACTGGCAACTAGATATCCGCCCTGAGTACCTGCTCCTGGGCCTAGGTCAACGATCCAATCTGCACGCTCCATCGTGTCGCGATCATGCTCAACAACCAAAACGGTGTTTCCGAGATCACGCAGACGGCAAAGAGTCGTCAGTAGCTTTTCATTATCGCGCTGATGAAGGCCGATGCTCGGTTCATCTAATACATAAATAACGCCGACGAGAGAGCTACCGATTTGAGTGGCAAGTCTAATCCGCTGCGCTTCGCCCCCAGAAAGACTTTGCGCCGACCGGGAGAGACTGAGGTAGCCCACTCCCACCTCGCGCAAAAAACGAAGTCGATCTAAAATTTCTTTAAGAATCCGATCCGCAATTAGGTGCTCGCGCTCAGAGATCATAAGACTGCTGAAAAACTCATAAAGCTTTAAAACAGAAAGCTGGGTGAGGTCAGCAATGTTGTTGGAGGACAGCTTAAAGCTTAGAGTCTCTTTTCTTAATCGCGCGCCCCCGCACTCGGGGCAGGGTACTATTTCGTTTATCGAGTGTGTGTGAGGAAGGTCAGCATCAATCGATGACGCCCCCCTCTCCCCGTTTTCTGCGGTTCGCGGGTCAATTCCCAAACCGTCACAGTGAGCGCAGGCGCCCATTGGGCTATTAAACGAAAAAGTTCTAGGTTCAGGCGCTGCATAGCTCACCCCGCAATCTGGACACGAAAACTTTTCAGACATGAGGATCTCTTTGGTGCCCGACTCTGTTTGAAATTCTAGAACTAAAAGCCCCTCCCCTATTTTGAGGGCAAGCTCTACCGAATCGCTGACACGAGTGCCGAGTAAACCACGGTCACCCTTAATCACTATGCGATCCACATAGACATCAAGATCGTGTTTTTTGTTTTTATCCAGAGCAATATCTTGAGATAAATCTAATATCTCACCGTCGACCCTGATGCGGACAAAGCCCCGCTGTCTGAGCTGGAGAAGTTCTTTTTGGTACTCTCCTTTTCTACCTCGAACGACGGGAGCCAAGATAGAGAGCTTAGCGCCCTCGTCAGACGAGAGAATGTGGTCCACGATTTGTTGTGGGGACTGGGAGCGAATCGGTTTTCCACATTTATAACAAAAGGGTTTTGCAATTCGAGAAAACAAAAGCCTCAAATAGTCGTAGATTTCGGTGACAGTGCCGACCGTCGAGCGGGGGTTGTAGCTAGTGGTTCGCTGTTCGATAGAGATTGTCGGACTCAATCCTGAAATGGCGTCGACATCCGGCTTGCCGAGTTGTTCTAAAAATTGGCGTGCGTAGGCCGAAAGACTTTCGACGTAACGCCGTTGACCCTCAGCATAGATCGTATCGAAGGCGAGCGAGGACTTGCCGGAGCCCGAAGGTCCTGTAATGACAACGAGCTGATCACGAGGAATTGTGACATCAATATTTTTTAAATTATGTACACGAGCGCCGCGAATGACGATTGCTTCGTCGGGCGATGGAGGAGGCTTTTTTGCGGCCATTTTTAATGTGCCGCTGCCGTTAACGGGGCGTGACCCAGCTCAAGAGCGGCCTCAGCGAGTGCTGACTCGACAATCTGTCTAATTTCTGACATGCGCTTTTGGCTGTTTGCTTCGAAACGGAGAACTAAAACGGGCTGTGTGTTTGACGCCCTCACCAACCCCCACCCGTCCCCAAAGTCTGCACGAATCCCGTCAATGTCATTGGTTTTAAATTTTGTAGAAAGGCGCTTTTTTGTGGCCTCAACGAGCTTAAATTTTTTTTCTTCTTCGCAATCCAATCGAATTTCAGGGGTGGCCACCGTCTTCGGGAGGTCTTCAATTATGGTGGACAGCGGGCCGGGATGAGTGGACGCAATTTCGAAAATACGCATGCCCGCGTAAATCGCATCATCATATCCAAAGTAACGGTCCGCAAAAAAGATATGTCCGGACATTTCTCCGGCAAGGGCGGCTTGGGTCTCTTTCATTTTGGCCTTAATCAAAGAGTGCCCTGATTTCCACAGGATGGTCTTACCGCCTTTTGCAGCGATATCATTATAAAGACGATTGCTAGACTTTACCTCGGAGATGATCGTTGCGCCGGGTAGGTGTTTAAGAATGTCTCGAGAAAAGATGACCATGATTTCATCCCCAAAAAGAATCCGGCCCGTATTGTCCACTAGCCCAATTCGATCCGAATCGCCATCGAACGCAAGCCCAAAATCAGCTTTTTCTTTT
>CAYJBA010000088.1:0-9119 GCA_964367865.1 uncultured Bacteriovoracaceae bacterium
AAGTCATGTCGCAACCGTATGCAACAGCATTTTCTTTTCCGTGATTCACATCTAAATTACCCAGTTTCACAGATTGTATTTCAGCAACGGTATCCACAGTCATATCGCTGTAGGTTTTGTTTCCATTGACTGACACACCCACGCGAGCGGACTCGCGAGCGCGGCGATTCGAACTGATTTCAGCGATTAATCCGGTCTTAGACTGCAAACGAGTGAGAGCCGGAACCGAAAGCTTAACGGCTCGTGAGTTCTGCACGTCACCAACGATTTCAACAAGGACTTCTTTTGCTTCGACTCCACCAGTATTTTTAAGAGTGATCACCGCGCCGATCTTTTCGCCCGGGGTGTTCGCACTATCCTCAGTACCACCTATAATTTCATTGAGGGTGTAGCTCAGCTTCGGATTATTTGAATAATCACGAAAGGTGGCGTCGTACTGCGACTTAAAGGTTTTTTGAAACTCCTCGTTGTAAGCGATGACCGAGAGGTCTTTATACCGATTGTTGTATCCACGCGCAAAACCGACTTGCTCGGCATAACGGCGACCTGCAGTTTCACCTACTGAGTAACCGCCCATTTCTCCTACACCGAGTTCTTCGTTATAGCCTTTGTAAAAAGAGTAATTCACGGCATTCGCATAAGCGCGGTCAAACGCTTGGCGATAGATGTCGCGATAGTAGTTGGGAAGTTCTCGACGAATAATTTGACCGTTGGGGCCTTTCTCTTCGATGACCTTGCCCCTGAGACCGACGTAATCCGCAGGAATTCCGCTATTGCGTGAAAGGTAATCAAAGGCTATTTCTGGGCGGCTCCAATTATCTTCAAATACGTAAATTCCGTCAGAAAGATATAAATCGCGTGGCGTGATTCTGTTGCGCGTATAAATAAGTTCGCCGTAACGGGCGTAAATATTAAAATCGCGGAATTCATTAGCCGCTTCTTCGATCATGCGACGCTCGTCTTTAAATACGTGTCCGCGATCGCTAAACCCATTTGAGAATCCTTCAAATGGATGGGCCGGTACTTCGGGCAGGTACTGAGGCATATGTCCTGAGTTTACCGCCTGTTCAAATTGTCCAATGACAGTGCTGGATGCCTGCGGGGCAGCGATGCCTGCAGCACGATTTCTAGCAGCATTCATGCCTTCTGCGAATTCTCGCTCATACTGACCCGATTTCGCTAGGGCCTCGCCCTTCATGATTTCGTTTGCGTTAGTTTTTGTAATGTTAAAATTATGCGTAAGTCCCCATGCAAAGCCGCGAATATATCCTTGGTGGCGACCATTGGCCTCGCCACGAACCTGCGCGATTTGAGTTCCAGCAAACAAGCCTTGCGCGCAAGCCATGTATTCGTCGCGATCTGAAAATTTTTTTACAATACCTTGGCCGGGCGCGCACATCAGTGCTGCGTTTAGAAGAGTAGGTTCAGTTCTATACCTGTTATCGCCTAATCTCACTCCAACTCGGTCGTATCCAGAACCAAAGGTCGAGCGAATTTGAAATCCATCTGCATACGAAAACTGGGGCAACGCTTGAATGAGAGAGCTTACGGCGACTAGTCCGAGCACTCCGCGCATTTTTTTAATTTTCATTTTTTTCTCCTTATTTTAAAAATCACAATGCGGGGCACTTTAAAATAGTTGACAATATAAATCAATTAATAATTTACAAATGACGTTACCTACATAACTTACTGTTTTTAATAGGTAATATTTGCCGACTTCGACTTCAATTTTGATGCCTCAGTGAATTTCAGCTTGCCGCTTTGAGGGTCTGAACCTTAAAATTTAGAAATAGATGATAAACCCCTCCCAGTGGGACCTCCTGCAAACCATTCACTTTTTTGGTCCTAAAGTTCTCGCTGCAATATTGTGCGGTGGAGTAATTGGGCTCGAAAGAGAGCTTAAACATAAACCCGCAGGAATCAAAACCAACATTCTGATTTGTCTGGGATCCGCTATCTACACCGCAGTCTCAGTCATGATCGCAATGCAGTTTGCTGATACAAATCATTACGGAGACCCCGCCCGCATTTCCGCGCAAATTGTTTCCGGGATCGGATTTCTCGGGGGAGGTACCATCATTCAATCGCGCGGCACAATCTTGGGGCTCACAACCGCGGCAACGATATGGGTTATCGCCGCAATTGGCATCGCCATAGGATTAGGACATGCCGATTTTGCCATTCTCATGACCTTTACGGTTCTTTTTGTTCTTCTCGCTACCAATCTTTTTGAAGATAAAGTTTTAGGTCGCTCCCTCAGTTTCGCGGCCGAAATTGTAGTCGACGATCCCCATGGAAAAGTGAGATTAGGAATTAACCAGGCCCTCGCGCAAAATGATCTACTTTTAGATGATTTTGACATCAGCACCAAAAATAATTTCACATTGCTCAAATGCCGGTATCGCGGCCATCGCAATGATCATAAGAAATTTATCTTGGACCTTTGGAATCTCCCCGGCATTAAAGAGGTCAAACAGCATTGATCCGACGTCGGGTCTTGGTTTCCGGACGAGTGCAGGGGGTGGGATTTCGTGCTTCGACTTTCCGTATGTCGCGAAAATTAAAGTCACTCCGAGGCTTTGTGCGTAACCTACCCGATGGCAGAGTAGAGGCGATTTTTCAGGGCGATAGTAATGAGGTGCACCAAATAGTCGAATGGTGCCGTCAGGGGCCACCATCAGCTCATGTTTCATCAATTGAAATCATCGACGAAGAACTCAGTGATTCTCTACCGTCATTTGTAGTCAAAGATTAAGATATGAAAGCCGGCCAACCAGAGCCAACCGGCTTTCCCCCTAACACACTTGAACTAACGGATTGATTCTTTAAATTCCTTACCTGGACGGAATCTGGGAACCGTCATCGCCGGGATTTTGATTTCTTTGCCTGTTTGAGGATTGCGTCCCATTCGTGATTTGCGCTTAGAGCGAGTAAAAGTCCCAAACCCAACGAGAGTTACATCGTCGCCTTTTTTTACGCTTTTTTTGATCATTTCAATTGCATTATTGATTACGGATTCGACTTCAGTCTTGGTCATTCTTACATTGTCAGAAATCACATCAACTAACTGGGCTTTGTTCATTTCCACATTCCTCCGAGGTGAGACGAGGGTTTAATTCGAGAACTCCTGTCTGTCAATTAGTCTCGAGCAAATTTTTTTTTTTGGACTCGCACTAAAAAAAAATAGTACAAGATTATGCCCACCATACGTGTAACCCGTGATAACCTATGAAACCCAATGAGTAATATGACAACCCGTGCACCCTTTCGAATTCGAGCTATTCATGTCGCAGAGAGGCTAAAACTTAAGGAGCTTCGGGAAAAATTTTCAAATTCACCACTTGAGTTTTCAAATTACGAACTTGTTATAAAGTATTCCGAAGAATCCTATGCTTTTATCTATAATTACGGATCTGCCGTATTTTTTAACGTGGCTGATGATCTGCAAGAGCGAGAGTTAAGTTCGATTCAAGAGTACCGTGCGCCCTCTGTCCTGGGTCGCGCGACCGATTCTTATTTTTTAGAAGTACAAGAACCGCCTGCAGGTGGGAGCCAGAGCCCAAAAGTGTATTTCGACCGTGTCGTGGTTCCAGAACTTAAATATCAGTATGTTCGCATTGTTTGCATGCTTCTCGCCGAAAGTACCGCTCTCGAATATTACGAGGACTTGATCGAAAATCTTTTGGAAAAAATGAATGTCTATTCCAAAAGACTTCAGATTCAAGGACGCATGATTGAAAGCACCGAAGATCTTATTAAGTTCATTGGACTTTGTTTAGATACGAAGCAGGAAATCATTTCGAATTTGTATATTGTAGATTCGCCCGACGAAGCTTGGGAGAGCGTCGAGTTAGACAAAGTGCACGTTGAACTTAAATCCATGTTGGAGATTGATACTCGATATCGCGCGCTCGAATACAAAATTAAAATTATTCAAGAAAGTGTAGAAGTGATCGTTGATCTGTCAAAATCTAAACGAGAAACGTTGCTCGAAATGATCATTATTTTGCTCATTTCTTTTGAAATCGTCATTTCGATTATTAAATGGCGACATTGATCTCCTGCACAACGCATAGAAGTCTGGTTTGGGGCGTTAACGCAAAGCATAAATCTCAGAATCCGATAAAAACCTTGCAAATGCGATGACTTGTCTTTAGCGTAAAGAATATATGACTTTTTATCTATCTGAGGGAGCCAAAGTCCTATGACAAAAGCCGATCTGATCAATGTGATCGCCGAAAAAGCACATCTACAGCATAAGCAGGCGGAAATCGTAGTAAATATGGTTTTTGATATGATGTCCGATGCGTTGAAAAAAGATGACCGGATCGAAATACGTGGTTTTGGCTCTTTTGTAAATAGAAGCTATGGCAGCTATCAGGGACGTAACCCAAAAACTGGCCAAGTGGTTCAGGTTCCCCCTAAGCGCGTTCCATTTTTCAAGGTGGGCAAAGAACTTAAAGAAATGGTCGACGCATTAGATGCAAAGGGAGGCTCGAAGGGCTAAATGGCTCTGAGCTTTAAGTATTCGATTACTTTTTTTATTTTTTCTATCAGTCTAATCCCTTCAGCGCTTGCAGGTGGAATCAGTGAAATTGGAATGGGCGGATCCTATACCGCTGCTATGGGCAGTGCCTACACATCATTAGGAAAGGCAAAGCCTTTGGGATTTGATGCGATGGTCGCTATGGATATGGGATTCGGACCATCAACACAATTGATTATCTCTGGAATTTTTCAAAAATTCGATCTTGCCAATATGCCAGCTCCAGGCGCCAGCATTTTTCTATTAGGGGCTTTTGGGGGATTAAAATGGATTACCGATCATAGTGGCAAGGATCGTTCGAGTATAGGAATGTCTTTTGCGGCACAACTAGGAACGGCTTACGATTGGCTCGTGTTTAAGGACGCCACTTCAACCACACCCAATGCTGGGATCAATTTCGCAGCTCGGTTTATGCCAGGAGTTTCCTATGGAATTGGGAGTTCACTGGGGCTTGGCCTTGATTTTCCAGTTGCGTTTATTTTACTTAAATCGCCTCTCGCTATTTGGAGCGCGACGCTTTCGCTTAGGCTAAAAATGATATGATTAAAATTTCTACAACACTAAACCACATTGCGGTTTTTGGATTTTTAGTCGCAGCGGCAGTTGGGTGCGGATCGGGTAATGATCCATTCTTGATGCTTGGAGATCCAGGTGCGGTCCCTTCAATGGCGTTACCTTCGACTAGTATCGTTTTTGGATCAGCGTTTTCCGCAACTCAAGATTGCCTCATGGTTTCCGCGCTTGCCGGATTACCGATTGTTTCACCTGCTCCCGGACAGGTTGCGAAAATTGAAGCAGTTACTGCACCGTTTACCGGTTATGCCATCTCGATTTACCACTCGGCCAATCTCACGATTAAAATCACACTGCCCAACGCGCTTGCGACCAACGTGAGAGTCGGAGATTACCTGGGCGAGGGACAAAATATAGTTTCTGCTCTTGCTGGCCCACAAAACGTCTGCATGTCAGTAGTTTTTAATGCGACTCCGGTCTGCCCCGTGGGATTTCTTAAATCATCGGCGCGTTTACAGCTCGTAGGATCTTCGCCCTGCATTTAGCGAATCTTTGTCCTAATTAAGTCCCTTATTGGTCCAAACCGCGAACGCTACAATCAGGGAGGCTATAACCAGCCGGTAGACGCCGTATTGCCTAAACGTGCCGCGTTCGATTTGTTTCATGAGGCCGCCTATTGCAAGCAATCCACATAAGCATGATATAAGAACCAAAGTTGAAAATGAGAGCCAGCTCATATCCGGCATGGGTGGACCAGCTTTGAAGCTGAGGTCTTTGAGTTGCGCATGAGCAGTCAGTGCAAGAAGTGGAGTTACAGCATAAATCGAAAATTTGGCAGCCGACTCTCTGTTGTAATTTCTAAATAACCCAAAGAGGAGAGCGCCATCTATGATTCCAAACCCAGGAATGATTGCGGTTGCGGCGCCGATACCAATGAGTAAACTGTCCATCCAATTCCAATCAAACATACCTCTATTTTTTCGGCTCCAGGAATCAAGAAATAATAACGGAAGCGCAAAAAGACCTAGAATGATCGCGCTGACGAGCATATTTGTTAGAAGCTGTGGCGGTAAAAGGTCCGTAAGATAAACTCTGGCGGCCAGAGTTGGAAGCGTTGTGAGAAACAAAAAAAAGGGGAGTCTCTCATCTAAAGTCATAGGTTTCTTTCGGAACAAAATGACCTGAAGGAGCGAGGAGAGGATGCTTGCCCAATCGTGCCGGTAATAAATCATCGCAGAAAGAAATGTACCTAGGGCAACCGCTCCGAGAGCGGGCCCTGTCAGCTCGGGCCAACCGAGAAAAAAGGGTGCGATCTTATGATGGAGGCCTGCTCCAACGGGCAAGAATTCACTGAATCCCCCAATGATTCCCAGAATAATGGCCTGAAATGTTGTCATTAGCTTTGAGTGTAAATTGTAACACCATGGATTTAAAGGATTATATTATGGCTCTCCGATTGGAGTTGGGATCAAATTTTTCATGGAGGCCGAAATCAAAAGTTACAAATAGGTCTTCGACGAGACCTAAATTTGTTAACTATCATATACAGTTTGTCGGATAATAAACGGGTTTTAAAATTGGCTTAAGCTATGCTGCATTTGAACAAATCGATATGCGAAAGTTAGAATATTTAGAAACTGACTTGAAGTACCTGATAAATAAAGTACACTAATTATAAGGCCAGATCGAATTCTTAGGTCTGAGGGGGGATTATGAAAAGTATTTTCGGTTCAACATTGCTTTCGTTTAGTTTGTTTTTAGGGTTCGCTATTCTTTCAGGATGTAATCTAGATCAAGGCTATTCGCCATTAGGGGCTCAGTCTCTCAATACTTCGATTATGCGCAGTGATAGCAGCGCCAATAACGACGGTGGGGTTAAAAAACCATCTAGTTCGAGCGACGACTCTGCAGAAGACATTCATAATGAATACGAAGCTCTATGCTATTGCCGGGATTATGGCAGTGCGCTTGTGGCCAATGCACCCGCAACTGTGGATGCATTAGTCAATGTCAGCGGCTCGCTTTCTATTGCTGCAAAGTCTATTGGAAAAATCACGAACCACAATGGGTCGATTAAGATTCTCGCTGAAAAAGTCGAAGGAATCAGCATCAATGACGGCCGTGTAAGAATCGTGGCTCCAGCTAAAGCAACGGTAGTTGTGGGTGATGTCGAAAAAATACATGGTTCAGTCGTAATCTGCGGAGGTTCTGCCGTTTCCATTAAAGAGGTCACCGGATCTGTGTTTCTCGTCGATAGCTACGTAAAAACAGTATCAGGGGTCGGGGGACAGCTTCATCTTACGAACAGTAAGGTGGACAACGTGATTAAGTAGTTCAGCATTTTGAAATCTCATTTAGAAAAAAAGGAGCAGAAGCCTGGGGTGGTTTTTGTTCCTTTTTTTTTATGACTTTACTAGTAATAAAAGCAGCTCAACAAGAGTACGCTTTATTTTAGTTCGATAACAACTCTTACGCTTCCCGGTCTTTTTTATTTTGGAGGTGACGGCCGGATTCGAACCGGCACAGCACGGTTTTGCAAACCGTTCCCTTAGCCATTTGGGTACGTCACCCCACTTAGGTGTTAGGTATCAATTGCGAGGGAGTGTTGTCAATTTGAGATTCCTACGGGTTTCTACATCCAGCAGTTAAACGCCGCGTGTTTCCGATCCCCAGATCGACTTATGGAGCTGCATCTGGAAGCGCACAGATAGGCGATCCTCTAATATTTTCTCAGCTAGCCAGCGCGCGGGGACCCCTTCAAAATGACCAGGAGAATTTGCATGAGGTAATGCGGGCGAAAATAAAATTTCTTCTGTAGGAATGATTCCGGATTGTACCAAAATTTTTGCGAACCGGTAATCTTCTTTGGAAGAAATTACGAACTTCACTTCATCTGTTTTCTGGAGAAGTGAAAGATTCTTCGCATATCCTCCACGCGCCATTCCGCTCGAGGGGGTCTTCACATCCATCACCAGACGGGCGCGTCCCGCCACGGGAGCTACAGAAACTTCTCCATGGGTTTCGATACTCACCGAATATCCCGCGTCACGTAGTGCTTCGACTAAATCCGGAGTATTTCTTTGCAGAAGAGGTTCGCCACCGGTAATTAAAGCGTGCTTCACCTGGTACGGTTTAATGCGCTCCAGAATGTCGCTTATGGACATGCGCGTTCCGCCATGAAACGCGTAAGCCGAGTCGCAATACGTGCACCTGAGATTACAGCCCGTGAGACGAATAAATGCAAAAGGCAGCCCACTCAACGAAGTTTCGCCCTGGAGGCTATGAAAGATTTCAGTGACTAAAATTCCATTAAAACTCACGACGAGAAAGTCTATACCACAAAAGGACAAGGCCCAAGCCGCATTCATGCGGCCCAGGCCTTGCGAGATGAAGAGAGGGTCCGATAGGGGACCCCCCTTTGAATATTGCAGTCGACCCTTCAATGGTCGAAACTAGCTCCTCCTTTGGCAGCCCGGCTAGCATGAACTGTCGGGGTAAACAGTCCGAAGCCCCGCGGCTTTGCGTCCCGGTCTTTCAACCGGTTTGCCTTTTTCAAAGAGGGTTGTATGAGGGAACCCGCCTCTTCGTTCGACCCAATCCGTGGGCCTAAATTAAAATTTTTATTTTAAAAAGCCTCCTCATCGCGATTTCAGCTGCCCGTGCTCATACCTTCTAAATTCGCTGTGTCGAATGATAATTAAGAAGTCTGACAGCTGTTAACGTTCCTCTAGAATCAGTTTATCGCAACGCGTAATAGAGTCAAGTGGGAGGCTATCTATTGGAATTTATATATTAATTTATGTATTATTTCGGCTAGTGTTTGGCCTCAAATTCCACCAGATTTGTGTTTCAGGGAACCCATACGGAGAATAGAGCAAACTTGATGATTCATTTTAGAATATCCAAAAAATTTAAGGGTATTTCGCGGTTAGCGGGGGTCGTGGTCGTTGGTGTTGCGGTTTGCAACGGTGCCCGAGCTGGAGATTATGGTGAGGATATTGAGCGTGGGCCGTTTTTTATTCGGTCGCGCGAGCACCTTCAAATAACGAACAACCGT
>CAYJBA010000089.1:0-9114 GCA_964367865.1 uncultured Bacteriovoracaceae bacterium
CTATTGGGCGACGATGGAGTTATTATTGGAGCGACAGAGGACGGAAAGCTTTTTCTTTACTCGGCGCCATTAGGCTGCGGATATTCTCGAATTGCGCCACCACCCCTTGTGGTGCCCCTTCAGGGGTTATTTGCATTGGAGCAAAGTGATCATCACGAAATTTTAGATCTCGCTCCTAGCGAAGGAGTGGCGGCGCTCCTTGCCAGCGCCATGAGCGTACGTTTCTCAGAAAGTATTGAGGAGCGATTTCAGTTGTCACTCCAGTTTTCAGTGGAAGTAAAAAAGATAAAATTTAAAAAAGATGCAGGATTTTGGTCCATGGTCTGCCTGAAAGGGGCAGGTCATGAATTTAGTCCGGAAATTTGAAAAGAGGGAACCCAGTTATGGCTCAAAATAAGAAACCTGAATTAGAAAAAGAAACATCGAAGGCCAGTGCTAGAAAAAAATATGAAAAACCATCGATCAAGACTGAAAATCTTACGGCAGTGGCTGCGCTTTGCAATGGCACCAGCACCGGTGGACGCAAAGCAGTGGGTCCCTGCACTAAACTGAAGTCATGAGATACTATTGAACTGGATTCAAATTCAGGGCGAAAGCATGAGACCCCTCCTCCATTCGGGAGATTGGATTGAGGTCGATTGGTTTTCAGATCAAGGGCGTCTTGCTGCTCCCAGCCTTACTCCTGGCGAGCTCATCGTAGGTCGTTTTTCAGAGGGCGAATGGGTTGTGCATCGATATATAGGTCGCCACAAATCAGGTGAACACCGACTCTTAATTAAAGGCGACGCTTCATTTTGTTGGGATGAGTTACATGAAAATCAGATTTGGGGACGAGTTAAAACACTGAAAAGCGAGACTAGAAAAAGGCAAATATTTCATAAGCCGGGTCTTCTTGCTGGTTGGATTGCTAGACTTTCTTTAGGTACGGTTCCACCGGATACTATAAAGGCTCGAATCTTAAGGCGTCTAATATTTTTACTTTCTTGGATTGAAATCAAAACGACATCGAGCATTTTATCATGAGATCTTTGGATCAATCTCATGCTGTCAGAAAGCTAGTTCTCAATGCGCTTAAACCTGAGTCCTTTGCGAACTCGACCCAAGGGATTCCCCCTGAATACGAACATTTTGGAAATTCAAATTTTTGGGTTGGTACTTTAAATTTTGCGACTTCGATTCATTCTAGGCTTCCGTTTCTCGCCGTGCTGGAGCGATCCAGCGTCTGGAGAACTTTGCCGGATGATGTTTTTGCTATTTTTTCGCAGGCACTCACATATGAACGAATGGTTTTAGCCAATCTCGATTATGAACTTGAAGAGTCACTTGCGATATTAAAGCGAGCGGAAATTCCTGTAATATTGCTCAAGGGCATGGACCTGGGACGTCGACTTTACCCTTCTCGAGTCTTTCGCCCAATGACAGACGTGGACTTGCTTGTCCCCAGCGATCGATTTGAAGAAACTCTTAGTCACTTTTTGAGTGGGCCTTATCAGAAAATTGGACCCTTTCCAGCCGGGCGAATTCGGCTTGAGGTGGGTAGGACTAAAGATGGAGCAGTAGTAGAGATTCATAAAAAACTTCAAGTAGGCGATTCCGATGAAATGACGTTGGGACTTTGGAATCGCGCCCAATCTGGCGCTATTCCAGGTCTTGATTCTCATGTCCAAGTACTTTCGGCACAGGACTATTTTTCTTACTTAGTCCGCCACTCGGCTATCCAGCACCTCATTGAGTCTCCGATCTGGCTAAACGATCTTCATTATTTGGTTCAGAGCGAAGAGTTTCGTTCGACCGCAAATTGGCAACAGATCGTGTCCGAGGCATTAGGGGAGGGAACCGCTGGGGCATTGTGGTTTGTTCTAAGGATTTTAAAATTGGAATGGGGCACTTCTATTCCTGATCAGGCTCTACTTTATTCGAACCGTACGGTTAGTCCGTTTAAACAAAAATTATTGTTATCCCTTATTGATCTCAATCGGCTATTTTCAATCCATGGTCGCTCCCGCGCCTGGGTCATCGGCTCGCGGTTTATTTTGAGGGATCACATGAGTGATGCCTTCTCTTATGGAATACAGCGCATTCGAAGTCGGGGTTGGAAGGCGGAGAAGTAGTGGCTGGGCTTCCCCCTCGGCCTAGGGCTGTAGGCCGGTTATAAGCACCTGGTTCGCTCATTTTTAACGCAAATCTTAACCAAAAGGAGGGGGCCACAAAATAGTTGACATAAAAAGTATGTTTTAGTAAGACAGTCAAGCGAATTCTATGTTCGCGAAAAGGGTTTTATGAAGTTTTTTGCTTTCCAGTTTTGTCTTTTAGCTCTCCTTGCGCGCTCGTTAATGGCTTCTACACAATCAAACGGGACACTGAATTTGGTTGCCGTTGTTCCAGAAAAAGCGAGTGTTCAGATTGCGGCTGCGGTGGCGCAGGATTCCGGTGGTCGAGTATCATTTCATTTGGTGTCTAACGCACCTATGGGCCTAATATCTATTCAAGCCTATTCAGCGGCGGATGATCCCGACCTTTTCTTTAAATGGACTGATTGCGGACTTGTGCCGACATTTGGTCTGGTGTTTAAAAACCAGGTCGCCGTATCTAATCCAAAAATCTATAATGGAGTATCTGACTTTGAAATTTGCAAAATAAGAATAGTTGAGCGGTCAAATACGCCCTTGATTTCAAATTCTAGAATTTTGAATAAAGATCAAAAGCTAATATTAGAAATCAGAGCAATTTAATTTATTCAGTAGTTGTGGCTGTTACTGTAATTATGTCAGAAACCGATCCAGATAATAAAAACTGTGGAGTGGCAGTTCCAATTACAACTCTTATTGGATAGGCGATACCCTGAAGTCCTGTTTGCCCGGGGCCAGCCGGTCCCGCTGCAGGCCCGGAAAGATCCAATAATACATTGTTAGCATAAAACCGATAGGGTACTCCTGCGGCTGCAGGTGCAGATCTCATGTAGCCCCCATAAGCGGATGAAAATGAAATAGTAAATCCAGCATTCGTCTGAACGCGAAAATCAAAAACCGTTGTCTGGCCAGCGGTCATCGTACCCCAATTGATTGCGCGGTTTGTAGCGAACGAATCATATGCGGCCCCGGTGTTTACCAGTGACAGACCTATGATTCTTGGAACATTAACCGTAAGTGTAATCACTGCACTGGTCACTACTGGTCCCAAAACTAATGGATCGTTTGATTCATAAACATCAATAGTGTAGGTATCGGTATATGCTCCGGCTATTGCAAGGGTGGGTGTTGTCATTGAAGAGTAGGGTATGTCTAAATAATAGGTAATAGTTTGATTTAGATTTGGGCCTCCCACAAATCCGCCGACGATAACGTCATTAGCGCTAGTAACATCCGGCGAGTCTTTAAGAATATTTGTCTGCGCGGGCTCTTTCCAGAGCTGATAACTGATTTGATTGCCTCCGTTAGTTGCTAAACGGGAATAATTTGCGGCGCCTCCCTTTGTTATACCTATAATGAAGTTACATGCTGGGGCGAGTGCCTTAGTTAAGGTAAACTGAATTGCTTGGGTCGTATAACTCGTAGTCCAGTTAATTGTAATATTATTTGTAGTTAATGATAAGCCACACGCTCCCCATGCCTCAGTATGAGTAGTAGCGAAAAATAATAAAATCATTAAAATATTTTTAAATTTCATTTCTTCCTCAATAGTACTGTAATGTTTCCGAGGTCGTGAATTCCTTCTTCAGTTTCTGGAATCTCAAACTCAAAAGGCAGCCAGTTTTCATCATAAAGTGTCATTTCGTATTTGCCGGGGCTGAATCCGCGAGCTCGAACTTTTCCCTTCTTATTGGTAAAGACCTCAATAGGCTCAAATGACGAATTGGATAGAGAAATGACTCTTCCACCCATCATTGAGACTGGGGTTGAGTCTGGATTTAGCAAATTCATGGCAATGTTAACAGTGGCATCTGTTCCCACCTCTATTGAGAATCCGCTTTTATAGGTTGGATACAATAAAAAGGTGTCTCTTTCGATCATAGTTCCAGGTTTTAATTTGTCTGTTCCAATGGTTAACGGAAAGTTTAAATATGAAGACATTTCCGGATAAACGGCAGATCCAAAGAAGTCACTTGTCCCCAAATTGGACTTATTAGGCCGTGGATTGATTTCAATCGTCTGACCTTTTACGCCGCGCGTGGGCGTTACAATGACAAAACTGTCGTTTACCGTTCGACTGAGTACGAAATGTCCCTTCGCATAAACAAAGGCGGTAGCTAACTGTAGTGAAGTAAGATTAGAAGTGACATTGCGAGTAACAGAGCCGCCGCCTGATTGTGTGGTCGTATCAGCCCTAGTGGTACTATTTTGTAGAAGGCCCAATTTTGCTCGATTGAACTGATGTTGTACTTGCCCGGAATATCCGTTTTGGGATCTTTGTTTGTCAATTTTTACTTGGGCCGAGGTACCCCCCACTGGATTTTCAGGGCTATAATTCCAGCCCAACTGAGTAGAATCACTTCTGGTGTCATAGGATCCGGTGATAAATTGATGATCCTTTGGAAAACTTAGACCCAGAAAGAGGCTGATTCCAGATTCAGTAATGCCACTTGAACCTTTGGTTTGAGAAAATGTCACATTTCCACTCAAGCCGCTATCAAAACGCCTACCGACCTGGCCACTGATGCGAAATCCATTTGTTGTGCTAGGGTCAAATTTTCTATTGAACTGATAACTTACGGAAAGCCCCCCGTTTGAATACCGAGACAAACCTTGATTATAACTGGCGGAGACATCGACGGCGGTTAAGTTCTGAGTCTGGGCAACCAGATTTGAAAATCTAGAAAAGTTTTCTGTCTTAATCTCAACACCCAGACCGAGTGATCTTTGAGTACGATCAGTGCCCTCATCGTCTGTATAAAAAAACCGGTTTCTAATTGCGCCGCCAAGACCCGCCCCTTTTACTTGGCTTATTGCCGGGTCAAATTTAAATGCACCTAAACGATTTGCAAAAATGGTTTCTACCCCACCCACGAATTGGCTTTTGCTTAATTGTAAATTTACTCCCTCTGTCAACGAGTTGCTCACTCCAATGCGATGGTACATCGATCCTATTGGATTTGTGGGGGTGTAAGTTTTTGATCCGGATGTCTGGGAGGCAGGAATTCCGACTGAATAATTGTAATCAGATGTGCCAGGCGAAAGGAGCTCGGATGTTATGTGAAAACTCATTTGTATGGTTTCTTTTCGTCCGACGTCATCAGTGATTTCAAGTCTAACGTCGTTAGTTCCTGTTGAAATCGGAAAATCCCTGATGTCATGTCTCCCAGAGGGCAATTCAAGAGTCCTAATCAAAAGGTCATTCACAAAAACTTCGACTTTAGCGGCTGTCTTTAAAAAAAACTGGTGCTCTCCGGATGGAAGGGTCAAGCGCGTTGGCTGCAATCTAAAGTCCCTTGAAATCTGAAATCCCCCCATAGGAACCTGGACTTGGTATCCCCGAACCGCGTACGATAAATCTCCTGCGGACTGCCTAACGGCTGTTGTCGGATAATCTTTTACTAAACGGATGTCACCTCTAGTAAAAGCTGGGTAGTTCGTTACGGACTCAGCCTGTGTTTCTGTATAACTGGCATTTGATTCTAGGACCACGCCCAAAAAATTTACGGCACTTTCAAGTTGAGCTCTCAATGGTTGCCGACCATTTGCTGAAATATCTGAACCTGTCAAAGCATCTTGTGCAGCATTAATATTGAGATAAGCAGTGGGAGTGGACGGCGTTTCTGTGGGTTGGTCTGAAATTTCATCTGTAGTACCCCGAGAAAGGGAATGGACCCTAATTTTTCTTAATTCAGCGGGAACATAAATTCTAAGCTCAAGTTTTTTTGGATCATAGCTAACTTGGTACCCTTCTCCACGAAATGCATCGACAGCTATCCAGTCTTTGTCGCGTCCTGTATAAATGGAGAGTTTAGAACCCTCAATGCTTGTAGTTTTAAAAGATCTAGCTTCAACTTCTTTCATGTCTACAAGTTTTTCGAGAAATTTAAAAAAAGAAAGCGCATCCACCTGAGGATTATCAGGATCATTTGTAATCCGAGTTTTGATCATTCCTACCGGCTGAACGGAGGCCTCGAAAAAAATCGGCATTACAACTTCTTGTGGGGCTCTATTTTCCGACTTTCGCTTAAATACTTTTTCAAATAACTCGTCGTCGGTGGGAGCGGCGGCAAATGCAGCTGAATCGAAAAATGAGACAAATATTAGAAATAAGAAAAGCAAGCCTAGGACAGTCTTCAATCCTTTATTCCTTAGCACTTAAAAGTGTAACAGTGACGGGACCCACGGGTAACTTGGGCGGCCAAGGGATAGTAACTTTGCGTGATTGGTTCGCCAATATATTTGCTTGGAAAAGTGGAGATTCTGGATCAACTTGCCATTCGATATCTTTCGAGCCCCCACCTGCTAGTTGGGTCGAAAACTTGAATTTGTCTTTACGAATGACTTGATGGGAAGTTCCTTTGTTTTCGATTTCTAAAAGCATATGCCCCTTTTTTTCAGGACTTTCCACTGCTTTGAACAGTAAGTTGGCTTGGGCACCAGTAGGCGTGACATAAAGAGAACCTATGTATCGTGACATGATCGTCAGTCTTCCCACAGGTTTTTTATAAATTTTCCCTGGTTCAGGCAAAATGATGGGAAGTTCTTCCGATATCATTCTAAAGGGTAATTCAGAGGTAATTTTAGGGTTACCCACCCAAGTAACGCGAATCGTTTGAGTGTCTTTCGGCTTTAATATAATTTGCGAAGGAAACACCTGAAATCGATCATCGGTATCGCCGATATTTTTGAAGTTTTCATTTCCGTTAATGTCGGGCTCTCTGGGGATGATTGTAATCTGAACCGGGGTTCTTTGGTCACTATGATTTTTGACCGTAAAAGAAGCTGTGGCGCCATTTCCTGACGGAGTTAAGACCTGTGTAATGGGAACAATATCAAAGCTAGCCCAGGCGTTTTGAGAAAAAATAGTTGCTGTGAATAAAAGGAATTGAGTGAACCGCATTTTTGCCCCCTAGGTATAGATTAACCTTTTAATTATAAAGAATTACATCGACTAAGCAGGGGCGCAAGGAAAACGTACTGATAAACAGATTTGGTCAGAAAAGTCAGCTATTTGAAAGTAGAGAAATACTTAAATTGAAGTCATCGTGATGTTGATCTGAATAGAATATACGCCTGAAAGGGAAAGTCCCGCATTTGTTCCTGACCATGAAGCCGTAATATTACAATCTTCTTCAACACCTCCCACTAGTGCAGCGGAGGCAGCGCTCTTAATATCAGTTGCGCCCGCTGCTAAGTTGGCCGGAGTAAGAGGTACCTTTGCGGGATCGATTGTTGTACATGGCCCGACAGCAATTTGAAATGGGGTTGCTCCAAATACATAAGCAACTCCTGCCTTTTCGGGTAAGCCAGTAGCTGTATCGCTCTGCAAAATATAGCTTGCTAAGTTAATATTATATTTTAAGTGAACTTGGCCCACTACCCGATTCGTGATCCCAGCGCGTGCTGTAAGGTCGAGCTCCCCAGAAGTTCCAAAAGTGTTCATTTGAAACACAACGGGTATGTCCCCGCTCATTGAAATAGTGGCAAGAGCTATTTCAGCGACTGCGTAATAGGGCGAGAAAAGGTGTGTCCCGATAAAGAGTAGGATGATCAAGAATCGGCACAGAGTTAATAGATACTTTTGGGGCACCATTTTAAGTCTCGATTTAAATTATATCATATAAAAAGCACTCGGACATTTCCTTGACTGGTGTCAGTCAAGGAAATGTCCGAGGTGAGTCAGATCAAATGTGCTTTCTTGCTAAGACTAAACTGAGACCATCGTTGCAACTACTGGGAGTGTGTAAACACCAGCTAGAGGAAGGATGACGTTTTGGTTGGTCCATCCTGCGATAACTTGGCAGTCTTCTTCAACACCAAAACCTAGCACTGAGGGGAGACCTAACGCGTCTCTGATGTTGGTTGCTCCGGCTAACAACAAAGCTGTAGTAATTGGCGTACCATTTGAAAGCAATGTACAAGCGGCATTTACGTTAAGTGTAAATACGGCAGAAAATGGATATGCAGCAGCTGCTGCATTTTCAAATGTACCACTTGCGTTAGTCGTCGAGAGAATAAATGAAGCGATATCGATATTGACCTTCAAGTGAAAAATTCCGACTAAGCGGTTGCTTACCGTAGTAGCAGCAGCACCGCTACCACCGTTTAGGTCGATATCACCCGATACTCCACGAACATCCAACTGAAAAATTTCAGGGACGTTACCACTGAGGTTCAACACCCCGTATGTGGTTTCAGCCGCCATCGCAACTGGTCCGAGTAGCACCGGCCCGATTACATTTGCACCAATCATCAGGGTAATGATCAGCGCCTTTGCCGCCTTAGTTAAGCTCTTAAATGATTTCATAATACGCATACGTCCTTCTCCATCAACCAGGGTTAGCCTTGTTCGGGACCTTTTTTTTCTCTCCCCCTGGTTGTCAGGAGTAGTTGTTATTTTTCGAGGTTCCCGTGGCTCACAATGCCTATCGGCAAAGTGAATAAATACTTGAGTAATATTTTTTTATTTAAGATTTCTACATAAATTCTAGCCTCCTACATACGTTCCACGTGCCGGCAATCTGGGGGGTGCTCAACAAAGTCTAATAACGCACCGGGTCACAACTAGAGAATACAAATACTAAGCATTTTAATCAAGATTTAATTTTCTGAACAATTTCGGTTACTAAGGCCAAAATCAAGAAAACCTCTTAACAATTTAGCGCGGCTTTTTATCAGGTCTCCTATATTCGATTCTGGATTTCGAGTAAATCTTCAAGACTTCTTTAAGAGATCTAACTAGGCAAAATGAACAGCTTTTCAGGATCGCCGATCCCTCTTAAAATTTTCACAAGAGGGTTTCCATGCGCTCTGGGTGGGGTTTTTTAAGAGAAAACTGGCAGTATCTCCTCGTGATCGCGCCTGCTTTTGCGGCCGGATTTGCTGTTCGTTACTAGATTCAGATGCATGTGGAGTCTCCCGCGTCTCTTGTGGCTACATAGATCTGAGTTTACAAGCACGAGGGTCGTGGCGTTGCTTCCGG
>CAYJBA010000090.1:0-9052 GCA_964367865.1 uncultured Bacteriovoracaceae bacterium
CCGCTTTATCGAAAAAGTGACTAAAGTCGGTTTTCAATGGAACGATCTTAATGGCCCGATGGATAAGCTCGATGAGGAAATGGCAGAGCTAAAAACAGAAATCCATACGCTCGAAACCATGCGGGGAGGCGTGGCTACAGCCGAAGGCGCCGAAGCGGATCAGGTCCGTCGCAGGATCGAAAATGAGCTCGGCGATCTTTTGTTTAGCATTTGCAACGTGGCATTTTTAACCAAGACGCTTCCGGAGGATGCGCTCCGGGGAACTCTCGCTCGATTTGAGAGTCGCTTTAAACACATCGAACGTAGGCTCAAGGAGATCGGTAAAAACTCCGAAGACTCAAATCTCGAGGAGATGGACCAGTTTTGGAATGAAGCCAAGAAACTTGAAAAAAGCTAAGGCCGGAACACTTTCGACCGGAAAAAAAATGGCGAGCCCCGTTGAACTTTGGGGACTCACAGGTGGAGTTGCAGCTGGAAAATCGCTTGTGGCCCAGGTCTTTCGCGAAGCAGGAATTCCTGTCATCAATGCGGATGAAATTGCAGCCGAACTTCGGCGACCAGGCGGCGCGGCACACGGAGCGATCATTAAACGTTTTGGGACGGCAGATCGCGCGAAATTGCGTGAGACCGTGTTTACGGATGCGACGGCCCGCCGCGATCTTGAGGCGATTATGCATCCCCTCATCCAGACCGAGAGCATGAACCGCATCGCGAGTTGGATCAGAGACCGTGATAAAAAGGGTCTGAAAGGACCGCTTCGAGCAATTTACGAGGCGGCACTTTTGGTAGAAACTAAACGTCATACGAGCCCTGACTTTGCCGGCCTTTTGGTGGTCGAGGCCCCTATTGATTTGCGCCGTTTGCGGCTCATGAAGCGGGATGGACTCACTAGCGAAATGGCGGATCAAATCATGAAAGCGCAAATTTCAGATGATGCGCGCCGCCGGGTCGCCAGCCACGTCTTTGTGAACGACGGTGGGGCTGAGGATATGCGAACTCAGGTGCTTGCGTTTATCCGCGAGCGGGGCTGGGGAGCAGTTTAAGCGCCCTATAGTGTTCAATGCGATAATTACCACTTTGATTTTTAAAAAAAAATTGAAGAAGCCGATCCGGGTGAGTTCAGGTTCTAAGTGCAACGCTGTTGAAATCCGAGTGAGAGAGTTGGTGTGACGAGGGCGTGAGAGGATTTACTCATGCGAACTTTCAAACAACTCACTCAAGAAGATCGAGTCTATATTTCTCGACTCAAAGCTCGTGGACAAAACATCTCCCAAATCGCCATAAGGCTAGGTGTTCACAAATTTATGGTCCAAAGAAGAAGTCTTAAAGTACTTAGAAAATCTCAAGCAGATTGGACAAAATCCACTTCAGGAAAAACGCTACTGGACAGCCTGTGATGCGCAAAAAATCCGCGACACTCGGCTCTACTTGGCCAATCAAATTCGCCGCAGAAAAGACCCAGCCACCGCTAAATGGGTCATCGAAAAACTCAAAGAACACTGGAGCCCCGAGCAGATCGCCGGTCGTTCCAATATTGATGGCCCCCAAAAAATCAGTCATGAGTTTGTTTATCAATTGATAATAGCTAATCGAAAAAGAGGTGGAACCCTTTATCGCCTCTTAAAACGCTTCGGAAAGCGAAAACAGCGCCTTGCAAGGAGAGTCTATGGCGCCCCCATTCCAAACCACGCTGGGATCGAGGAGCGGCCACCGGAGCCTAATAATCGAGTGCGCCTCGGAGACGTGGAGGCAGATTTAATCGCCGGTTATTGCAGCGACGGGTTCATCCTGACAACTGTGGACCGTAAATCAAGAATAACCATACTTCGCAAAACCAAAAACAAAAGAAAGCGAAATGTCCGAAAACAGCAACAAATTGCGTTTAAAAAACTCAAAACCGTCCATACCTGCACCGAGGACAACGGATCAGAATTTGCGGATCACCAAACTCTCACCAAAAATACCGGAGTTTCTGTTTACTTTACTCACCCGTACTCCTCCTGTGAACGTGGAACAGTCGAAAACACCAACGGCCTAGTTCGATACTTCCTTCCCAAAAATACCAAATTCGCCAAACTTACTCAATCAGAGCTAAATAAGATTCAAAATCTACTCAATAACTGCCCCAGAAAGTGCCTGAACTACTTGACTCCAAAAGAAGTTCATTTTAATCAAGTTCCACGCCTTAAGAAGCAACTTTTATCTCCTCAGAGTGTTGCATTTGATACTTGAACCCGCCCATCATGATGAATAAAAATACCATTGCCCCGTGACTATTTTATTGAATTTTAGAAAAATAAGTTATATTCCGACTTCATGCCCCCGCAGCAACTCTATCTCTCCTCCGCCTTTAAGCCTCGCACAGAACATGGTGGCTCACTCCGAGCTGGCCGCCGCAAACTTGCTCGCCCTGTCGATCCTAAAAAACCCCTGCATATCGTCTTGAGATCTGAACGCGCTCGAGGCAAGTGGTCGTTGTTGCATCCCAAAAACAAGATCCGAGTACACATCTTGGTCGAGCGCTATGCCGAACGATTTGGCGTTCGTGTGTACCGTTTCTCAAATGTCGGAAATCATATTCATCTCTTGGTTAAGGCGCCTACTCGGGAAGCGTTTCGCTCATTTTTACGCGCATTGGCCGGTGGAATCGCATTTGCAGTGACGGGTGCCAAAAAAAGAAATCCAGTTGGCCGGTTTTGGAGCTCCCTCGCCTATACTCGCGTCTTACGTTGGGGACAGGAATTCAAACGAGTACAGCTCTATTTGGTGAAAAATTTACTGGAGAGTCTTGGAGTATTTGAGGGCTGCGAGCAAAAAAGCGGATTAAGGCTCAGCTCTGTAACAGGCGCTCCCCGACCGATTCGTCCTTGATTTTCGCGCCATGTTATCCGGTATTTAAAAAAAGCCCAGCCGTCTTTCCCTTTTCTTTACAAATTCCACACCCTCCCCTACTCTAGGTCCTTATCATTTTAATGTTTGGATCCATTCGTAACTCAAGGAGATGAGAGTGAAGAAAAAAACGATCGCATTTTTAGGACTATCAGCGGTACTCACCCTGGCTTTTGTGAGCTTACCCTCGTGTTTAAATCTCTTTGATCCAGTAGATAACCCACATAACGACACTCAGTATATTTCGGCAGCGAGAGCGGCGTTTGACAAAGGAGACTTTACCGAAGCTGCTAGACTCTACGGAAAATTATCGACCGCGAGTGATTCGATTAGGATCAGTGAAACGGTCTTTACAACTTTGGATAGCCTGGGCGCTGGAATGAAAGCCTATATCGTGGCGATTGGAAAGCAAGGCGCTGACGCCGGTGGTCTCATCACAAGTCTTGCGGGAGCGATATCAGCTAACGGGAACACTGGAACCACCAATCGCGTGACATTATTTAATGCGTATAAATCTGCTTTTACTATCTCCACTGCCGATTCAGGAATCAGAGGTATGGCTCGGTTTCTCGCGGCGATGGCTTATACCGCGTCTATTTTCGCAGAAGATGCAGGCGTTGCAGGCACTTACAGCGCAAATGATTTAACTTCAAATGGCGTCACTTGCAAGGCAGCGGGTGTTGGTTGTGCGGGTTCGGCTTCTTGCGATAGTGCAGGAGTAGTGATGAATATTTCTGGGGTAATAGGTGGAACTGAACTTAATACTTTTTCAGTGGCCGCTGTGACGGCTGAGACGAATCGGCTCGACTTAATTCACCACGGGCTTTTTACCGCGGATAACGCGCTTTCTGAAATGAGCGCGGCGGGTGGTGGGGTCGGTGGGTCGACCGCTGGTTTATTTGCGGCATTAAATCCGTTAACGGGCTCTGTCCGCTGCTACCGCCAGGCACTTCTTAACTTCAACATAGGTGCAAACTAATGAAAAATCTAAAACTCACTTCTCTGAAACCCCTCTGGATTTCGATCGGCACTGCTGCCGTGATGGGAGCCGCAACCCACGCGTTTGCGCTCGATAATATCGTCAGACCATGGCAGAGCGTTCGAAGCTCCGCGATGGGGGGCGTAAAGCTCACCACCGGACTTTATGATGATAATTTTTTTGGAAACCCTGCACGGGTCACACAAAATCCAAAATGGAAGGCCAATGTAGTCCCGGTGCTGGATCAAACCATTGAGGTAAATTCGGGCGCAATCAGTAGAATCGGGGATATTGCTGGCGGAGGGGATGTCCTATCAAAACTGGCGGATTCAGCTGGCTCAAACAATCACGTGAGGATCCAGCAAACATGGCCGTCGGTTCACATTCCTCCAAAAGGCGAAGATGGAGTTATGGGTTGGTCAATCGGCTTTCCGGCTAGTGTTCAAGCTGACATCGATTTGAGACGCAGTTTTCAATTGGACCCACCTGTGTATTACGACATCGGAGCTGCCGTCACGGCGGGTAGAAAAATTCCACTCGAGGGCGGGGAATTATCTGTGGGCTTGACCACGCATTTCATGGGGAGATTGGCTACTAAAGAAGGTTTCAGTTTAGTGGACCTGATTAAGGGCACCTCATTTTCGCCTTCTACTTCGGGCGGTGCGGGCGCAGGCGTGGATTTTGATTTGGGTGGTTACTATAAGTTGCCAATTCAAATTATGGATTTTGATCTATCGGGGGCTTTGGCGATCAATAATATCCTAGGAGGAAGGTTTCCAATCAAAATCGGGAGCAGCCTAGGCACTCCCCGCGCTCAGCCCAGAACTTTCGGATTCGGTGGCGCTGCTCGCAGGGCAACGCTCGGACCTTTTTCAGATTTTGTACTGGCTCTCGAATTTACCGACATCGGAAACAACCCGAACGGAAGTATATTCCGTACAATTCATATCGGCTCAGAGGCAAAATACGGAAACCTCATGGGTAGGGCTGGGATCAACCAAGGTTACATGACCCTAGGTCTAGGGTTTGACTTTAAATTCTTTATCTTTGAATTAGCGACTTACGGAGAAGAAATGAGCTTAAACGCCGGTGGACTAGAAGATCGCCGGTATGCGGTGCATATTGGGTTTCAGATCTAAAAGTTAAAAAATAGCTAACTAACTGTAATTATTATTAACTCGCTGCGTCTTGTGTTTGAATTTAAAACCAAATTGTGTATTTTAAAAGTTAATTTAAAATAATAATTGAATTGATAAATGGACGCTTCACGCCGATAATACTTATATGTGGCAGTCCTCTAAGAACAAGGGCAAATCTTCGATTAAGCGCCGAACTGCGGGCAGGGGGCGCCGAACTCTTCATCTGAAGCGTGTCATTGGCGAAGTTAAGCTCACTGGCACAACTCAACCCCCTCAAATTCACAAAGTGCGAATCATCTTAAATGACTTTACTCCAAAAGGCCTGGGTCTATTTTGCTCAAGCCCACTGATGGTAGGCCAAGACATTGCCATAACTCTGGAGCATCCGAAACGCATGTACGTTTGTGGGAGAATCACCTGGTGCCAGGAACATGATCCAGACAGTCATGTTATGTCGAACAACCCGTTTCCCTACCGGGCGGGCGTTCTCTTTGTTTTCAATAACGCGGAAGAAGAAACCGCTGTCAAAGCGTTTTGCAAAGACCTGACGGAAGAATTTCTTTCGAGCGCAATTTCGATTTCAGCTTAGTCGATCGATTAGATTAAATCAGCTATCCAAACAACTGAACAAACTCATCCCAATGCGTTCGAAGCTTTGCTTTGAGTCTTAATATGGCCTGGGTATGAAGCTGACTTACGCGAGATTCTGTGACGTCTAACACTCGCCCGATTTCCTTGAGATTCAAATCTTCGTAATAATAGAGCGAGAGAACCAGTCGTTGCTTTTCGGGCAGGTCCTGTATGGCTTCTGAAATGAGCCTTTTTACATAAGCTGAGTTGATCTCGCTAAAAGGAGTCGCAGCCTTAGTCCCGTGCTCGCCTGTCCCCTGGAGAAACCTCTTATCCGCTTTTGATAAACTAGAAAAATCATCGTACGAAAGCAGCGAGACGCTTCTGACTTGATTTAAAAGCTCATAAAATTCGTCTTGGGTGATTTTTAGTTGCTCGCAGACTTCTTCGTCAGTGGCAGCTCGACCCTTTTCTTGTTCGATCTTATTATAGCAACGCTCCAGGATTTTTGCTTTTTCACGTACTGAGCGAGGGACCCAATCCTGAGCGCGGAGTTCATCCAAGATTGCTCCGCGAATTCGAAATTCGGCGTAAGTCTTAAATTTATTATCACGAGAGGAGTCATACTTTTCGATCGCATCCATAAGCCCGATCACACCGGAGCTCATGAGGTCGTCGAGTTCAATATTAGCCGGCAAACGAGCCGCGATTTTTTGAGCGATGTATTTTATGAGAGGCGCATACTCGAGTACCAACTGATCGCGGGTAGAGTTGACCGGAGAAAAATCTTCTTTAACTAGCCCCTTGGTATGTTTTTCGTCCTGTTTGAGCTCTTCGGCAATTTCTTTTTGTAGCGCTTCTTCTTCCTGCGCGGCCTCCTGAGCACTGACTGCCTCGTCAATTGCAACGTCTGGATTTATTTCTGCCAGTTTCTTTTTCGCTTCAGGTTTTACGTCGAACTTCCCGGACGTAACCTTAGCTGCAGCGGCTTTCGAACTTTGTGTCTTGGTCACTGCCTTCGCAGGCGCAGCCTTTGCCGCTATGGGTTTCTTACCATTTGCAGAGGCAGAAGCCTTAGTTTTCGAAGTCGAGGAAGATTTTGCAGAATCGCGATATTTTTGTAATCCCTGGTTGACGCTCATCGATTTACCTCATTCCGTCCTAGAATTAGGCCAGCTAGCCTCGATAAAAGCCGATACATCGGCCCCATATTTTCAAGTTTAGCAGAAATTTGAATTTGATCACGGTCCGTTTGAAATTTAATCGAACGACTCAATTTGCCGTCATCGGTTTGACGACTCGTCGAGTCTTGCTCTACGCGCCGATCTTCCATGATCTTTCTCAATGTATCTGCCTGATCCATACAACACCTATGAGTTAAATTTCGAGCACTAGCGAAACAAGTCTTTCTCGTGAGGCTTGCTCAATGTCCTCTGGAACGCGTTGACCAGTCGTAAAATACGACAACGGAAGTTTGGCTTTTTGTGAAATATTGTAGATCGAGCCAAAAGTCGTGGCCTCGTCGAGTTTAGAAATAACCATCGCTTGCGGTTTGAAAATTCCAAAGCGGCTGGCGATGTCATAGAGCTCTCCGTCACGAGTCGTCGCGGAAAGTACAAGCTGAGTATTATTTGACGGCACAACCGAAAGAATGGCCTGCATTTGTTTCAATGCTTCGGGATCTTTTTGCGATCTTCCGGTGGTATCAATGAGAACAAGGTCCAAGCTCTTAAAGTCAGCTAGGGCGGATTGAAGATCCTGGGCATTAGCCACTGACCTAAACGGTACATTTAAAATTTTTGCATAGGTCGCAAGCTGATCAAACGCGGCGATCTTGTAACTGTCCAAATTGATGAGTCCTACTTTTAGATTTTTCTTGATCAGTGCTTCGCTGGCAATCTTTGCAATGGTGGTCGTTTTTCCAACTCCGGTGGGACCGACAAGCGTTATGACCGCTGGACCGGCTCCTTTTCCTGGCTCTACTCCCAGCAAAGGCGACGCGATTTGAGTAGACTCCAAGACTTCGAGCGCAAGCTGGTCCAAAACCGCTTCGGGCTGGCGGGCCTGATCGGTGCCTAATTCAAAACCCACTTTTTTGAGTAGCGAGAGTGCATTTCTCTTATCCATTCCATTAATCACAAGTTGCTCATAGGCATCTTGCATGGCTGGATACTCGAGAGTTCCTGCCGCCATCAAGCTAGGAGCGCCGCTTCCGGTCTGATGAGAGCGGGAGTCGCGAGATTCTTGGTTGCCCTTTACCTCTTCGAGCATGCGTTTGAGATGTCGAATTTCATCTTGAACAGACATCCCAGGAGTTCCACTCTTTCCGGCTTCGTCTTGAATATCAATATACCGGGTGGAGGTCACTTTTCTTCCCGACTGCACAACTGCTGCACCGATCTGCCCACCGCTCACAGCGGCCGAGCTCGGTGCAGAACGTCTCACTTCTACTCGATCCGCAGTTTGTGTTAAACGGTCCAGGTGGCTCGCGCCCGAAGAGCTATGAGCTTTAGGCTGCGCTCTTTCGTAAGCGTTTGCTGCAGCCTTGGATGCGTGCTTATCGACATAGTCATCGATAATATCAGCCTGGCGCCCAGCCCCTATATTTTTTAAAGTATCGCGAGACCCTGACGAGAGTCTTTTTTCGACGTAAGCCTTTTTCTGAACGGAGCGATCCGAAATCGCTGCCGTTATTTCGACTGAAGCTTTTGACATCAGTCCAAATCCACGTTTATATTTTTTAGTTTGTAAAATAATTGCCTCAGGCCCGAGCTCTCGCTTGATTGTATCAAGCGCTTCTTGAATCGTCGGAGCTTCAAATTTCTTAACCTGCATAACCTAACCTCACCGTTCCAAACGCCTTGACACTTACATTGGGCGTTATTTCGTTATGTGAAAGCACAATCATATTCGGGATAAAACGATCGACTAAAGTTTTGAGATGATGCCGAATCAAAGGTGAACAAAGAACAATGGGCTGCGCAGAGTGATTGGCCAGCTCAAGCGCCTTTTGGTTGAGCTCCGCGATAAACCCTCTCACGAACTCAGGATCAAGCGAAAGCTGCTGACCCTGATCTGTTTGTATAATTCCGCCGGCAATCGCCTCTTCGATATTTCGGTCAAGCGTCAAAAGCTGAATCTGTCCATCGGCACCTGCCAGCTTTTTTGTAATGTTTCGGGCAAGCGAAGTCCTTACATGCTCGGTCAGAAGCTGCGGATCTTTCTGATGCGGAGCCATTTCGGCCAGGGCCTCCAATATCGTACGAAAATCTCGAATGGAGACGCCTTCTTTGAGCAGATTTTTTAGCACTTTAAGCAGGACAGAAACAGGAAGCACGGTGGGAACCAGGTCTTCAATAATTTTAGGCGATACCGTTTTAAAAGCATCAAGAAGTGTTTGAAGCTCCTGGCGGCCCAATAGCTCATGTGCATTTTGGCGAACAAGCTCTGTGAGGTGGGTAGCATTAACTGTCGA
>CAYJBA010000091.1:0-8756 GCA_964367865.1 uncultured Bacteriovoracaceae bacterium
AAACTGCTAAGATTACAACGATCGTTTGAATCGCAATCGTACGTGCAAAAATCCGCCAAGGAAAACCGAATTTAATTTTTAATTTATTTGCTTTCACTCTTCTTGAACACGATATCCGACGCCACGAATAGTCTCAATGATTTCGGCGCAACGCCCTAATTTTTTTCTAAGTCCGAAAACATGGGTATCTATAGTGCGGTCAATTACGCTGACGTCGGTTCCCTGAACCAAAGATACAAGCATTTTCCTGGTCAAGACTTTACCCCGATTTGAAAGGAGTGCATGCAGTAGATTAAACTCATAACGAGTGAGGATGACCTCGGCCCCTTCGCAAAAAACACGAAATGAGTCGACATCCATTCGAATTCTTTGATCCCCTGGAGGTGAGGTCGCGCTACCCGCTTGAATCTCGCCTCGCCTCAAAAGCGCTCGCACACGGGCAAGGAGGATTGGAATTTCAAACGGTTTAGTCATGTAATCATCAGCGCCGACTTCAAGCCCCAATACGATATCAGCGGCGTCCGCTCGGGCTGTGACCATGAGAATAGGGACTTGGCCGTCTTTTCCGGGGCGTTTTCTGACGTGCCGACAAAGGTCAAGTCCGCTCACTCCTGGAAGCATCCAGTCTAAAATAAGCAGATGAAAATCATTTCGTTCCGAAACTAGTTTAAGAGCTTCTTCGCCATTGTCACAAACAAGAGGCGAATAACCTTCGCGCTTGAGATGAAGGGCCAAAAGATCGGCTACGTCTTGCTCGTCTTCGACGACCAGAATGCTTTTAGCTTTCATCGATGAAACAGTCATGATTTTAGCACCTCTTTGAGCCCATCGCCACGAGGGGAGTGCCTGATATCCTCACCGGTAAGGGCGTAAATGACGTCTTCGGCAATATTGGTCGAGTGATCTCCGACGCGTTCAAGATTTCTGGCGATGAGAATCAATGAAAGCCCTTGTTCAATATCCTTTGTATTCGATTTAATATATTCGAGGACGTCCTTAAAAATTTTATTCTTAAGCGAATCAACAAGATCCTCGCGTACGAGCACTTCACGTGCGAGAGTTTCAGCTCGTTGTACAAATGCATCAAGAGACATCCTGACCATGGCGCGAACTTCAGTAGCCATTTTTGGAAGATCGATTAATGGTTTAAGTGGCGGTCCATTGAGGTAGCGACCCGAATTATCGGCGATATTGACTGCGTGGTCCCCCATGCGTTCTAAATCCGTGCTAATTTTAAGGACAGCTACGATCAAGCGCAGATCCGCGGCCATGGGTTGCTGAAGGGCTAAGAGATTTACGCATCCCTCATCAATTTCCTTATGAAGGCGATTGACCTGAGCCTCAATATCGTAAACGAGTTTTAATTTCTCGGGATGAAATTCAATCAGGGCCTGAGTGGCGTACTCAATAGCCCTTTCGACATACCCCCCCATCACGAGGAGTTTGTCTTTAAGTTCTCTTAAACTGACATCAAAATGCCGCTCGCTCATCCGAATCTCCCGGTAATGTAGCGCTCGGTTCTGGGCTCACGAGGCGCCGTAAAAATTTTAGAAGTTTCACCTTCTTCGACCATCTCGCCGAGCAGGAAAAACGCAGTGAAATCAGATATTCTTGCTGCCTGTTGCATGTTATGGGTCACGATCACGACTGTAACATTTTTTTTAAGAACTGAAATGAGTTCTTCAATGCGGGCGGTAGAAATAGGGTCCAGAGCACTGGTCGGTTCATCCATGAGGAGAACCTCGGGCTCTACAGCAAGGGCTCTTGCAATGCAGAGGCGTTGTTGTTGACCGCCAGAAAGACTCAATCCAGGGGCGTTTAATTTATCCTTAACTTCATCCCAGAGTGCTGCTTGATTAAGACTTTTTTCGACGTATTCTGAGAGCAGAGATTTTTTTTTAATGCCTGCCAACTTAAGACCCATTGCAACATTATCAAAAATAGAAAAGGACGGAAATGGATTGGGTTTTTGAAATACCATTCCAATTTTTCTTCGAAGTTGTACCGGATCGACCCCCGGTCCATAAATATTTTTTCCATTGAGAACGACGCTGCCGTCCGCCGAAGCTTGAGGAACTTCTTCATGAAGTCGATTGAGGCAACGAATAAAAGTGGATTTTCCGCATCCAGAGGGTCCGATAATTGCGGTGACGGTATTGGGATAAAAATCAAGCGAAACATCTCTTACGGCAAGAGATTCTCCAAAACTCGCAGAAAGATGTTTAACCTGCAAAATCGGTTTCATTTTAATGTCCTCGCCTTTGAGCCGGGGCTAATAGGATTCGAGTTATGAGATTTACCAGAAAAACTAACAAAACGAGAACTAATGCGCCCGCCCAAGCTTTTTGATGCCAATCATCATAGGGGGCGACGGCGTAAGTATAAATCTGCACGGGAAGCGAAGAGATCGGTTGATCTACCCCGGTGGGCCAAAGTCTGCTATTGAGCGCGGTAAATAAGAGAGGAGCGGTTTCGCCGGAAACGCGGGCCACTGCTAAAATTACTCCCGTCGCAATTGCTCCTACGCTACCTCTTAAAATGATAAACAAGGTGACTTTCCACCTGGGTATTCCTAAGGCAAGGCCCGCTTCCCTCAAATGTTGAGGCACCATCTTTAAAAGTTCTTCCGTACTTCTTGCTACGGTCGGAATCATAAGCAGGCCTAGAGCAATACCGCCTGCGAGGGCCGAAAACCGCTTCATAGGGATAACCACAATCGCGTAAATAAATAAACCAATGATGATCGAGGGAATGCTCGCTAAGACATCGGTGCAGTAGCGGATAAAACCGGCACGTTTAGACGGACTATATTCAGAGAGATAAAGTCCCGTGAGGATTCCCCAGGGTACGCCGATAGACGATGCAATGACAATTAAAAGGAGAGTTCCCAGAAGTGAATTAGCCATCCCGCCTCCCACTTCACCAACGGGTTTTGGCAACTGTGTAAAAAATTCCAAATTTAGAGCAGGAAGGCCCTGAACCAGGACATAACCAAAGACGCTGAAGAGGGGAGTAAGAACAATGATCGCAGCAAGGCCCAAGCCTAAGATAAGGGTTCGACTGACCCATTTTCTTCGTCGGTAGGACTTTAGAATAAACTGGCTAAGTGCATCTTCTCGCTGGCCAGTATTTTGTTTTAAATACCCGCTTGCGCTCAGTCTTTCCGAGGGCTGACTTAAAGCGAAATCATTTTCACTCATGAAGCACTTCCTGTAGCCCGAGTCACGCGCCAAACCAAGAGGCGTGCTAAGCTATTGAGGGTCAAGGTGACGATAAACAGGGTAATCCCGACTGCGGCTAGCGCACTCAGGTGTAAATCACTTGTTGCTTCTGCATATTCATTTGCGATGACGCTTGCCATGGTTTGAGCGGGGGCAAAGAGCGAAGCTGAAATCTCCGCGCGATTTCCAATGACCATGGTCACAGCCATGGTTTCACCAATGGCGCGGCCCAGGCCTAAGATCGTCGCGCCGAAAATTCCGGTTTGGGATGCGGTTAATACTGAAATTCGGATAGTTTCCCAAGAAGTGGCGCCTAATGCAATTGCCCCTTCACGTTGAGGACGCGGAATGGATTTAAAAATCTCAATACAGATCGAGCAAATGGTGGGAGAAATCATGATGGCTAAGATGATGCCGGCGGCAAGCATTCCAACCCCATAGGCAGGCCCCTGAAAGAGCGGTAAAAATCCGAGGGCATTTGCGAGTCCGGGTTCGACGGATGATCTCAGCCACGGGGCCAAAACAAAAACGCCCCAAAGTCCGTAAACCACGCTGGGAACAGCAGCCAGCATTTGAACCAAAAATGTGATGACCGTGGCGGCTTTCAATGGAACGACTTCTGTGATCAGAAGAGCCACCGCAACACTTAGGGGTGCAGCGATGATCAGTGCAATGAGGGATGAAACAATAGTTCCAAAAATTGTAGGCAGCGAACCGTAGGTTTCATTTACGGGATCCCAGGTAGAAGTAGTAAAAAAAGCAAACCCAAATCGAGAAAATGCGGGAACGGCCTTGATGCCCACGAAAACAGCAATGCAAACCAACAACGCGACGACTGCGTAGGCACTCAGGGCAAGATAGCTTTTAAATACCCGATCACCAAAATGGATCTCTTTACGTTTTTTCTGAACAGCCAAACGATTACTCCTATTTGACTTGTATACCCTTGACTTGTGCTTCGACTTTTTTAATCATTTTTTCGGGCAGGGGGGCGTATGACATAGGCTCCGCCATTTTTTGACCTTGCTTTAAAGCCCAGTTTAAAAAAGTAACCAGGGCTTTTCCTTTTTCACCCTCCATACTCGCGTGGATCAGTAAATAGGTGAAGCTGGAAATAGGGTAAGAGTCTTTGCCTTCGGCATCCGTAATTGAAACTCTAAAATCCGCCGGAAGGTTTTTTAATACACTGGCCGCTGCAGACGTAACGCTTTTAGCGGTGGGTTTAATAAATTGCCCTACTTTATTTTGGAGGAGAGATACAGGTAGCTTATTATTCTCAGCATAAATCAACTCAACGTAACCGATCGATCCCGGAGTCTGCTTGATCAAACCCGTTACACCTTCGTTGCCTTTGCCGCCTAGTCCAGCAGGCCAATTGACCGCAGTTCCAGCCCCTACTTTTTCTTTCCACTCGGGGCTGACTTTTGAAAGGTAATCCGTAAAAATTGCCGTAGTTCCGCTTCCGTCCGAGCGATGAACGACCAAAATAGTTTGAGCAGGCAACTTGAGCGTCGGATTCAATTTTTGAATTTTAGGGTCATTCCATTGGGTGAGTTTACCCATAAAAATTTCTGAAATGATGGAGCCATTTAATTTTAATTCCCCCTCGATACCCGGAACCTGATAGGTCAGGACTACCGCACCCATGACGGTCGGAACGTGTAAAATCGGTGTTTTTGATTTCGCAAGCTGCTCGTCAGTCATCGGAGCATCTGAAGCGCCAAAATCAATGGTATTTTCAAGGAGCTGCCTGATTCCGCCGCCGCTTCCAATAGACTGATAGTTGATCTGAAATTCAGGATTTGTTTTTTGAAACTCCGAAAACCATTTAGAGTAAATGGGGTAGGGAAACGTGGCTCCGGCGCCGTTAATGGTTGTTGCAGCAAACGTAGCAGAAGAGCTCAGAATCAATCCGGTGAATAAAAGCATCATTTTTTTCATTTTCGATCTCCCTAGGGTTTAAACTAAAACCATAATAAGGGAGGAAAGATGGATCCAGTGTTAGGTTTTAGTTAGGATGATTGTATATTCAATTCAAAGGGTTAGACTAGGAAAAAGGGGATTTTTCATGAAAATGGACGCCACACAAACGCGCTGGAGAATCTCTACTTTTTGGGTGCTGCTGGTCGGCTATATCGGCTATTACCTTTGCCGTGCAAATCTTTCGGCCGCGTTTCCGCTTCTGAGCCGCGAGTTTCATTATACGAATTCCCAGCTGGGGCTGATCGCGATGTATTCTGAGCTTGCCTATGCTGCGGGTAAATTTATCAACGGCCCCATTGGCGATAAGATCGGCGCGAAGAAGATTTTTCTTTTAGGAATGCTAGGAGCCATTGTCGCGAATTTAGCTTTCTCCCAGGGGTCAAGTCTTGGATATTTCATCATCGTTTGGTGTATCTGTCGGTATTTCTTATCCATGGGCTGGGGAGGAGTAATCAAGGCCGCGGGCGCTTGGTATCCGCCCGAACGCAATGGCACGATCATGGGAATCATCAGCATCAATTTTCAATTAGGCGGCGCGATCGCAGCCATTTTTTCAGGCTACCTCGTTTCAAGAGGAGCTACGTGGGATAAGCTTTTTATTTATCCTGCGATCATTCTGTCGGTCATAATGGTTGCTTCGTCTCTATTGATGAAATCCAGTCCTGCAGATTTAAAAAATACTCTAAATAAAAAAGATCGGCAGAAAAACTCAGCATCTTCGACTATAGCGACTGAACCTACTCTTGAGGTGCTCACGCGACTTTTTTCGAAGGCGATTTTTCGTCATGTTTTGGTGTTTAGTTTTCTGACTACATTTTTGCGGTCAATGTTCCTTTTATGGACAGCCAAATTTTTGGTCGATCTTGGGATGAAAGACTCTGGAGCGATGATCGCTTCGAGTATTTTTCCGCTGGTCGGGTGTGTGGGGACGTTTTTATTGGGATGGTACACCGATCACTACGCACCCAAAGGAGATCGCTCCAGAGCGATCTGGAGCATGTTGGTGCTATTGGCGGTCTGTTTATTTTCAATCGCGTTTCTTGTTCATTTACAGTTAGCGGCTTTCCATCCGAGCTGGATTATTATACTCATTGGGATGAGTGGTTTTTTTCTGCTTGGACCGTATTCAATGAGCGCAGGATGTTTAACCCTGGACATCGCGGGGGCTCATTCGGCTGCCACTGCGGCCGGTCTCATTGACGGAGTAGGTTATATCGGGGGCTCGATCGCTGTTTGGGGAGCGGGCGTTCTGGCCGATCGACTGGGTTGGGGTGAAGTATTTGTTGCGTTAGGTTTTTTTGCCTTGGCTTCGGCGTTTTCGGCGGTGATGATGGGCGCCGATCGGTTAAAGAAGGTGGTCTAGCCATTATTGACTTGTGACGTCGCTTTTAGTGTCCATTTCATAAGCCTGGTCTGAGTCGCGCTTTCGTCCGGCCCCACAGAATCGACTAAAGTGTACGAGCCATCGGATTTCATTTGCCATGCTGTCCTGCGATCCTGCTCAAGGGCCTGCAGAATTTCCCAGCATTTTCGTTTTGCATCTGGTTCCTCGATCGGGGCTACTGCTTCTACGCGGCTATGAAGATTTCGGTTCATCCAATCCGCAGAACCTAGTAAAAAATCTCCATCTACCTCATTGACTGCGGCGTTTCTAAAGTAACAGAGCCTGGAGTGCTCCAGAAAGCGTCCTACCACAGAAATAATTTTGATATTTTCGCTTAAGCCAGGCACGCCAGGCCTTAGACAACAAATCCCACGGACAAAGAGATCTATTTTTACTCCTTTTTGGGAAGCTTTATAAAGCATACGGCAAGTCTCGGCATCCTCAAGGTTGTTCATCTTTGCGATGATATGAGCGGGTTTGCCTTCACCTTGATTTGAAATTTCGCGCTCAATCATTCTAAAAATACTTTCTTTCATATCGATGGGGGCTACAAAAAGCTTTTTAAAATGCCATTTTACGGAGCGACCCGTCAGATAATGAAAAAGGTGAACGACGTCTTCGGTGTACTCGTCTTTAGCCGTAAATAATCCCAAATCTGTATAAGCTCGAGCCGTGCCAGAGTGATAATTTCCCGTGCCGATGTGCACATAGCTCTGTACATGGTTTGCTTCCTTTCGGATAACCAGCGCTACTTTGCAATGGGTTTTAAGGCCCACAATTCCGTATACGACATGGACACCCGCTTTTTCTAGGGCCTGAGCAATGAGGATGTTTTGCTCCTCGTCAAAGCGGGCTTTTAACTCCACCAGGCAGACAACTTGCTTGCCGGCTTCGGCTGCCCGAATGAGAAAAGGGATAAAAGGACTATCTTCTCCAATGCGATACATGGTCATCTTGATTGCGATGACATTGGGGTCATTCGACGCAGCCTGGATCAATCGCTCGACGCTTGCAGTAAAACTTTCGTAGGGATGATGGACTAGAATATCGCCTGAGCGAATCAAGTCGAAAATATTGGATTCAAGGTTGCCAAACTCGGGAGGAACAACCGGGATCCAAGGGGGATACCTGAGGCCAGGTTTTTCAATAAAAAACAAAGATTGTATTGAAAAACATTCAAGCGCGATGGGCAGAGCATAAATATCTGATTCTGAAAAATCGAGTTCCTCTCGTAAGATCGCCATAATTTTATGACTAGGGTTTGGTCCATGTTCGATGCGAACGACGTCGGCAAACTTTCGTACTCTGAGTTCTTCAGCAATCATTTCTAAAAGGTCTTCGACATCCTCTTCGTCACGTTCGATATCTGCATTTCTTGTGATCCGAAATCTCATCGCCTCTTGAATTTCCATGCCAGGAAACAAGAGGCTGAGGTGTTTTTCAATGATATCGTTCAGGCTGATCAATCTAAATGAATTAGGGCCCTGCCCCGGCTTGACGCGGATCCAGCTTGGAAAAATATCTGGGATTTTAACTCGGGCAAAAAGATCTTTTTCGTTTTGATTGGGATCTTTCATTAAAACACCAAACGACGTTGAAAGATTAGAAATGAACGGAAATGGGTGGCCCGGATCAACTGCTAGTGGAGTCAAAACAGGAAATAAGTTTTTTCTAAAAAAATCATCGGCAAAAGAGATTTCCTCTGGCGTAAGTTCATCCCACTTGAGAAGAAAAATTCCTTGAGATTGAAGAGATTGATGAAGATCCTTTGAAAACAGGTCTGCTTGCCGAGCGAGTAACGGAAGAACTGCGTTTCGGATATCCTCAAGCTGCGTTCTAGGCGCTGTTTGCTCGATTCCGCTTGAGGATATCGCTGCCATGACTTGACGTTTAAGTCCGCCTACACGTTTCATAAAAAACTCGTCGAGGTTGGACGAAAAAATCGAAAAAAAGCGAACTCGCTCTAAGATAGGAGTGCGCTGGTCGATCGCTTGATGAAGGACGCGGCGATTAAATTCCAACCAGCTTAATTCTCTATTAATGAAATCGAGGGGACTCACGGCGTTCATACATATCTGATTTTACCGGAAAATAAATCCGATTCTATAGATCAACTAAAACCTAATGGAAAACTATAAAAGCCTAACGAATGGCTTTACAGATACTTC
>CAYJBA010000091.1:8766-9036 GCA_964367865.1 uncultured Bacteriovoracaceae bacterium
AAATAAAATCAAAATGTTACAACACTCCTTTAAAACAGACTCCTATTCAAATAAACTGGCCCTCCATGACGTCTGGTTCGGTAAAAACACTGGTTTTAATTCGCCACGCCCATCGGGACAAGGTTTTGGGCCGCGCCTTTGATAATGGTCTAAGCCTAAAAGGCTTTAAGCAGGCCAAAGTACTTGGAAAATTTTTTAAGAGCCGGTTTTCGGCTGGGATGCATGTGGTTTTGAGCTGCCCCAAAAGGCGGTGTTACGCGACTTTATTTT
>CAYJBA010000092.1:0-9023 GCA_964367865.1 uncultured Bacteriovoracaceae bacterium
GCCTGTTCATTAACTATTTAAGCCAGTGTCCAACGTGAGGGGCTCAGTCTAAACCCAATGTTTTTCATACAACCGCTGAACTAAAACGCAATGCTCTAACGGCTTCACCCGCCTGCCTGAGAAATCAATCCAAAGTAATTCCCGTTTCCCTCACCGCTGCAACCTGCAATTCGCGAATCTTCTTAGCGGCTCCTACCGCAGCATCGGTCATCAAATCTAAATGCTTTCTCTGAAACGCTTCTTTTTCTGCCGTTCCTTGAACTTCGACAAAACCACCTGATCCGGTGAGGACGAAATTCATATCCACATCACAGGAGGAGTCTTCATTATAGTCGAGATCGACTAAAGCTTCGCCGGATTTAAGCCCAATGCTCACGGCCGAAACAGTATCAGTCCAAACGCGAGACGAAACTACTCCAGATTTCTGCAGTTTTTCTAGCGCCACAATCAAAGCAACACACGCTCCGTTAATCGCAGTTGTTCGAGTACCCCCATCTGCCTGAATCACATCGCAATCAACGAGAATGGACTTCTCACCCAGAGCTTTCATATTCACCATCGATCTCAAAGCCCGCCCAATCAAGCGCTGAATCTCGTGGGTCCGCCCCGATATTTTTTCGCGATCACGTTTGCTTCGCGTGTGGGTTGAGCGGGGGAGCATCGAATACTCTGCCGTAACCCATCCTTGGCCTTTTCCAACGAGCCAAGCCGGCACACTTGGCTCAATCGAAACATTACACAAAACATGAGTATGACCTGACTTTGCGAAAACAGACCCTTCAGCATATCGCGTAGCGCCAATCTCAAAGGAAAGGGGACGAATCTGCTGGGACTGCCGTCCGGCTGGCTCTCGTTGAATCATGTTTTTAGGTCCTTTCTCTGCTTTACACTCAATTTCGATAGAACTATTGTCCGCCCATGTCAGAAGCTCGAAATACGACCTATCACGATTCACCACTTTTTTGGAAGGATCTGCTTTTACAAGGCCTCAAAGAAGATCAGTGGCTTTGGGATTTTACTTCTCTGGGGTCACTCAAAACCGCTGATCAGCAAGCCAGCGCTAAAATTATAGCGAAAGGTGATGGCATTTGGGCGTGCGCGGGATTAATCCCGGCCTGTGAGGCGGCATCTACCGAAATGGGATTTTCACTTCGCATAGAGAGTTCTCTAAAAAACGGTGAGACCTTCAAAAACGGAGACTCCGTCTTTGGCTTTCGGGGAGCGGCCCGTGGGATTTTAGCCGTAGAAAGACCCTTTCTCAATTTAGCGGCATACGCGTGTGGGATCTCGACTCAAACACGGACACTCGTAGACCTCTTAAAAAAGGCATGCCCGAAAAACACTCCTCGTGTGACGCTCACGCGAAAAACCCTTCCTCACTACCGAGATCTTGCGATTCATGCAGTGATTTGCGGAGGAGGTTATCCTCATCGCATCAACCTCGGTGGCGGAGTTCTCATTAAAGAAAATCACATCACTGCCGGCGGTGGAATTTCTCCTGTTTTCTCCCGTCTCCAGCAAACTGCTCCTCATCCCCTCCGACTAGAAATCGAAGTAAAATCACTTTCGGAGCTCGACGAAGCGCTTAGGGCAAAACCTGACGGCGTTCTTCTCGATAATTTTGAACCATCGCTCATTAAAAAGGCGTTAGAAAAAATAAATAAAATCTCGCCCCGACCTTTCGTAGAAGTCTCGGGTGGAATTCATGAAAAAAATATTAAAGATTTTGCAATCAGCGGAGTCAGTGTCCTTTCCGTGGGCGCGCTTACTCATTCGGTCCCAGCCACGGATTTTTCGCTCCTCGTGGATCTTAACAAATGATTGTCGATCAATGCACCTCGACTAATGATCTGGCCCGAGACCTAGCTGAAAAAGGAGCGCCCCACGGCGCCTGGATCTCCGCCAAAATCCAAGACTCAGGCAGAGGCCGCCTGGGAAGAGAGTGGCAGTCCTTACCTGGAAATCTCTTTTTGTCTTGGATCGCTCGAATCGAAAATAAAAATCTGTGGTCTTGGGTTCCACTTGCGACGGCCGTGGCATGCGCTCGGGCGATCCATACTGCTTTTCCGAGCATCCCGATAAAAATTAAATGGCCCAATGATCTTTGGATTAATAAATCTAAATGTGGCGGAATACTTTGTGAAGCCTCCCATCAAAATGCAAATTCATTTATTATTATAGGAATAGGCATTAACTGTGCGCGATCTCCAAAAGGTCTTGATCAGTCCACGATATCAATAGCTGATGCGGCTAAAAAAAGTGACTTCACAGCAGATGATTTGAGAATCAAGGTTCTTGAGCAGCTCACTGAAACTTTTGAGGAGCTGATTCAGAACGGGCCTTCTGCTATTCAAAAAGTTTACGCGGACTTTTCGGTTCTCTCGCCTGGTACTGAAATCACCTGGGGAACGCCCCCCGAGTTTACTTCATCACAAAGCGGAATCGTGGTGGGACTCGGAAACTCTGGCGAGCTCATTGTAAAAAAGGGGCAGGGCCCTCATATAAAACTTTTTGCCGAAGATGTAAAAATTAGGGACGTTCTGAGAGTAGGCGATTGATTTCCTGTTTAATTACTTTTTCTGCAACATCGGGAAGAATTTTTCTCGCGATCTGCTCAATCATCCCTTCAATCTGCTTTCGTACGATCACTTCTAATTGATGCTGATCAATGGGAACATCATTAAACTGCGTGCGACCTTCGGCCGCAGCAGAGTGATCCGATTTTTTAACCGGATTAAACATTGCCGGGGGAATCGAAATATCTTTATCCATTTGAAACATCGCTCCTTGCGTTTCAACCCTCGTGAGCTGAGGTGGCTTGATTGAAGATTCGTTTACGCTCCATTGGTAATCATCCAATCCACTCATTTTGATTGTCGATTCAGTCAGATTTCTAATATCAGAATCTGAACTGGCTGAACTGCCACCCGGCAGAGGAGGGGGGGGAAATTCGGGATGAAACGCAGTTTCAGTAGAAGGGTGAACGCTAGGCTCCCAAAGATCCGTAGACATTTCCGCCCCTGGTGAAACGCCCGCTGTCAGTACTACCGAATGTGTATTTTCATTCGAACTTTGAAAGGGAAGCGAAGGAGCTGGTGATTCCTCAAAATTTGTAAACGGTGGCGCCTCAATAGAGGAGTTTGAAAACTCATCTCGACTCGCAAACGGCAACGGAGGAGGGCTCTCAGGAACTTGAAACGGCGACTCCCGTGAAGGCGGTGGGGGTGGCAGAGGCGGTGGCATGATTGAAGTAGGCTGCATGCGTTCTGCGGCGACTTCCGCGAGCACTTCACTTAATACCTGTCTGAGATGAGCCGGATCAAACGGCTTTGTTAGCTTTCCATGAAATCGAACTTGAGAAATCATTTCTTCATCAATTTTTTCAAAAGCGCTCGACATTAAAACGAAGCGAACCTCATCTAAATCACGGTCGTCATTGATGAGTCTTTTTACTTCGACAGCAGACTTTCCAGGAAGCGAGACATCAATCAATACGACATCGGGACGAAACAATGGGATTTTCTGCACGGCATCGTTTCCGTCAGAAACGGCCTGAATTTCGTAGCCTTCGCTTGAAAGTGCAAGGCGAATCACCTTCTGGATAGTCAAGCTATCATCAGCTACTAGGAGTTTTTTTCCTGCCATGGTATTCAGAGTGTGTCATTTCCTGAACCGGCTGTAAAGACAGACCTTTTTTCTTGGTTCATAAAGCTTTTTTCTAATTTTCAGTTCAGGTATAATTAAGAGGTTCAGGGTTCATGGAATCTTAAATTGGACCCTACAGTCAATTGAACGGGAGCTGTCAACTGACAGTGGTGTGCATGCCTGGCATGACCAGGAAGCCTAAAGCTGTTATACGGCGCCCACCTGATTTTTTCGGGTTCCAATTGACATTCCTGGGCCCTGGACACTTTTTGATCCCCAATTTTATGGCTCATTTATTTGACAATTGCGCTCGGCGAGAACTAGACTACCCAAATGGCGCGTTTTAAAGAGGGCATGCCTTCTCAGCAGGGTTGGATACATGAACTTGCAAGAGCCGAGCTTCACCCCGATGCCGAAAAACTACTCCAATTGGACCGAGTACTAGATCCACAACAGCTCGTTGAAGAAAAAACGATCGAGTTCATAACTGAACTTCGTGAGTCTTTTTCTGAAATTGCTCACGTCTTTAATTCTTATTCTGAGAATGGAACCAAATACCCAGAAGTTAAGATTTATAGCATTGCGCAAACTTCGGCCGATTTTATGCTTTTTAGAAATCAAATCAAGTTGCTCATTTCCAATCCAGCACATGGTGTGATTCAGATCTCATTCGCGCAGCATCAACGAAGCACCTTTTCTGTCAATGGACAGGTTCAGCAATCCGCATCAGACGATCGTAACTCCTCCGGCCTGGGACAAGCGCAGGACCTATTGGCACAAATCGGGCCCTTTCGCGATATTTATTTTACTTTTCAAGGCGAAAGAATTTCGCCCGAGCAAATTTCAAAATTTTATTTTGGAGAGTTTGTTAAAGTGACTCGAGATCCAAAACGCTCAAAAGGCAGTAATCAACTTTTGCTCGATCAAATCAAAGCACTCCTCCACGAGAAGGGGCTTGAACTTTAACGTCTGTGAAATATGAGTTGAATTGAGGGAGTAATCCTCGATCTTGTTTTCGCTACTCGTACCTTCGCGAGATCGATCTTTCTTCGGTAAAATGAGCTTTTTATCGTAACCGAATCGCTCGGCAAATAAAATTCCGAGCTCGTAGTAGGTCAATTTCGTAAGCCCACTATAATGAAGAACCTTATTTTTAATTCCGCTTTCTACTATGGTTTCAAATAATTCCGTCAGACCATAAATTGAAGAAAACGAATGATACTCGTAGTGAGAGAGTTCAACCGTTTTTCCGCGGTCTAACATGATCCGCAACAAATCTAAAAATGATGGGTTTAAGGGATTGCTTCGCCCGAGCAAGGGACTGGATCGAACGACTACGTAATTTAAAGACTTGCTCCGCACAAAATTTTCGCCGCCTAACTTTGCGCGACCCAATGCCGTGGATGGAAGAGCCACATCTGATTCGTGATAATTTCCCTTTGCCCCATCAAAAGAATAACAACTCGAAAGATAGATCAGTTTGGGTTGAAGGATATCAAAAACATTAACGACGTTCGCTGTCCCGGCAACGTGAACCGTTTCAGCTTGGCGTTTATTTTGCTCAGACCATTCTACGTTCAGTCCTCCGGCGGTAAAAATAACGATATCCGGCTGAATATTGAATGCCACGCGCTTGAGAAATTCGCGTGCATCCAATTGTAACGGTATGCACGTTACGCCAGGAATCGCTATTCGATGAGTGTTATAGGTCATGAATACCTTGTGCGCATCTCTGAGTCTCAACGCAAGGTTCGTCCCTACAAATCCACTTCCACCTATAATGAGGATCGACTTAACTTTCGACACCTCTCCATATTACCCGCCCTGGGGAGTTTCGAGAATTTCTTTTCGAAACTCCCCAAAAGGGGGGGCCCGTCCGAGACGGGCAGAGATTGTCAAAAATCACAGGTTTTCACCTCCGCGATTGCCGACGCCTGCTCCGATAAAATTACCCTTGGAGTAATTTTATCGCCGAAGAGTTGGTATTATTGGCTTGACTCAGAACCGAAATCCCCGACTGCATGAGAATGTTGTTCTTCGTCATCTCCGATACCTCTTCTGCAACGTCCGCGTCACGGATACGGCTATTAGCGGCTGACAGATTTTCGTCACTGATCGCTAGGTTGTTGATCGTCGACTGAAGCCGGTTTTGCATGGCGCCCAAATCCGCGCGAATGCTATTGATCCGGATCAATGCGTCGTCAACAACTGATAGACTGAGCTGCGCGCCCTGCTTGGTCGCAACAGATTCACCGCCCAGCTTTAGCATATCTAATGTCGCATCCGCTCTTTCGCCGTTATAGACCACTCGATCCAAGATGGGATTGTTATGGGTCCCCACTTGAATCTCGAAGATCCCAACCTGACCATTGAGCAACGGAATCCCGTTAAAGTTCGTGACATTCGCGATTCGGTCAACTTCTTGTTTCAGTGACTGATATTCGCGATCCGTGAACTGCCGCTCAATATCTCCGACGGTATCAGACGCAGCCTGGATCCCCAGTTCTCTGAGACGAATGAGCATATTGGATATCTCATTGAGTCCGCCCTCAGAGACCTGAATCAATGAAACACCATCCTGGGCATTTCTCTTGGCCTGTCTGATTCCCCGGATTTGAGCCCGGAGATTTTCGGAGATGGCCAGACCGGCAGCATCGTCACCCGCATGATTAATGCGGCTTCCGCTTGCCAGTTTTTCAAGCGACTTATCTAAATTAAGTCGCGTGATGGACATCTGCCTCTGCGCATTGAGCGCAGTGGTATTCGTCGCTATTCTTAATCCCATATTAGCCTCCCTTCATATCTGCTACCCTCCTTGACAGCACCGCCACTTTTACGGATGGAGATTCCTTTCTCTCCGAAATTCCCTGTGACGGCGAGCATCCGTGCTCTGGGTTTAAGTGCTTGGACCTATGGTGTGTCCACGCACCTTAATTGCTGAGAGGACCATCCTCTCGGCAAAACCTTTCACGGCGAGCGCATTTACTTAAAGCGCTGCAAGCCTCTAAATTTTTATCAGCGACTCTGGTCTATTTTTTCCATAAGTCAATTCTCCTCACTAACCCAAATCAACGGATGAAGGCGTGGAATGGTTTTTCAAACCAGATCTCTAGGGGTTCATGAAAGCGGTTATTCGCCTCATAAATTGTTCCCCCAGAGAACGGGTTCTGTCCTGTAAGACGTTTCCACGTTTTTCACACACTCCTCCAGTCCTAGCCGAGCAACTTCACTGCGCTCTGGTTCGTCGAATTTGCCTGACCCAGAACCGCAATCCCTGATTGCATGAGAATGTTGTTCTTTGTCATTTCGGACACCTCTTCAGCGATATCCGCATCACGGATACGACTGTTAGCTGCCGACAAGTTCTCGTCGCTGATTGCCAAGTTGTTGATCGTCGATTGAAGCCTGTTTTGCATGGCTCCAAGATCTGCGCGAATACTATTTACGCGGATCAATGCATCGTCGACTACGGACAGACTGAGTTGGGCACCTTGCTTAGTCGCTACGGATTCACCACCGAGTTTAAGAGCATCGAGTGATGCATCGGAGCGTTCACCGTTATAGACCACGCGATCTAAGATCGGGTTATTATGCGTTCCAACCTGAATCTCAAAGATCCCCGCTTTACCGTTCAGGAGCGGCGTGCCGTTGAACTGTGTTACGTTTGCGATACGGTCAACTTCTTGCTTAAGTGACTGATACTCGCGATCCGTAAATTGCCTTTCTGTGTCACCGATCGTGTCTGATGCCGCTTGGATCGCCAACTCTCGTAATCTCACGAGCATGTTAGAGATTTCGTTCAGACCGCCTTCAGAAACCTGGATGAGTGAGACCCCATCCATCGCGTTTCGTTTGGCTTGTCGCATTCCACGAACTTGTGCGCGAAGATTTTCAGAAATGGCTAGTCCGGCAGCATCGTCACCCGCATGATTAATGCGGCTTCCGCTTGCTAGCTTTTCTAGCGCCTTGTCTAAATTTCCACGCGTGTTCGCCATCTGTCTCTGCGCGTTGAGCGCAGTGACATTAGTCGCTATTCGTAATCCCATTTTAGCCTCCGTTCATAGTGCAACCCTCCTGGTTAGCTCGCGATTTCCGTCTCGCGACGAGCTTCCGTGCTCAATGGTTTTCAATAGATGGTCTTAACGTGAGAGACTATTCTCCCAAATTGATCCATCTCACTTTCATGAGATGCCTACCGGAAGGAGGGCACGTGCAGTGCCCACCCCCGGAAAAACACCCAATATTTTTTCATCCGATCTCTCGCATCCAAGCGGTGACCGAAAGGTCAGCCGCGCTCGAGCGCAGTGGATCGAACCCTGATTAGAGTCGCGCCTTGACACTTGCTTCTGTTTTTACGGGGAGGAGATCCGCCTTCGCGCAACCATCATGGTGAGCGAAGACGGACTCCCCGTGTTCCAGGAAACAAGCTCAGGCAACGTGCCTTTGCTTCAGGTCAAACTTTTTATCATCCCATTCCTCCCTGCCCTAAGAGACTCAGGGCGGACTTGATGGTGCTGTTGGCCTGGCCTAAGACCGCGACCCCAGACTGCATCAAGATGTTATTTTTTGTCAGTTCCGTCGTTTCTTCAGCCATGTCCGCATCGCGGATTCGGCTATTGGCGGCAGAGAGGTTTTCTCGACCGACCATGATGTTATTAATGACGGACTGAAGCCTATTTTGAAGCGCGCCGAACTCCGCTCTGACCGCTGTTACGGACGAAAGAGCGCCATCGACCGCTGATAAACTGTTTTGAGCACTCACCTTATCGTTTACATTGGTGAGATTGATCCCAAGCGCCGTGACGTTTACGTCTGCCGCATTAGCTTCGAAGAGTTTTACGCGATCAATGGTGGGATTATTTCTAGTTCCCACTTGAACTTCAAAGGTCGTAGCTGTGCCATTGAGAAGCGGCACACGATTATACTCGGTACTGTTACTGATTCTGTCGATTTCTTCTAAGAGCTGCTGAAACTCGACATCAAGAAATTTTCGCTCTTGCGGGCCGACGGTGTCTGATGCGGCCTGGACTCCGAGCTCGCGCATTCGGATGAGAATATTTGAAATTTCTCCCATAGCGCTTTCGGCGATTTGGACGAGTGAGATTCCATCTTGGGCGTTTCTCTCGGCAACCCCTAATCCGCGAATCTGAGCTCTTAAACTTTCTGAGATCGCAAGTCCCGCAGCATCGTCGCCTGCGTGATTGATTCTGGATCCAGAACTGAGGCGTTCTAAGGTGCGGTCGAGATTAAACCGGGTGCCACGCAAGTTTCGTTGTGCGACGAGGGCTGGTACATTTGTATTAATTCGCAGACCCATACCCTTTCCTCCATGAAAGGTTTCGGCCTATCCTTGGCCTTATGGGTCGCAGGTTTTAACT
>CAYJBA010000093.1:0-8997 GCA_964367865.1 uncultured Bacteriovoracaceae bacterium
CTGGATCTGGCTCGAGGCCAATGCCAAACATCTCGTTTTTTTAAATGTCCTAGGAGGGGAGCCGCTTTACCAAAAGGAGTTCGGTCAGATCTTGGATGTCCTCGAAAAGAAGCCTGCGCCCTGTTTAACACTCGTGCCGATTACAAATCTCATGGTTCGCAAGGAAGTATTGCAGGACTATTTTTTGAGACTGGCCTCGATGGTTCATGATGGAAAACTTAAAGGTGTAAATGTGACCGCAAGTCTGGACGGCTGGGGTCCTGAGGCCGAATTCACTCGATCAGGTTTGGATTTAGACCTTTGGGAGAAGAACTTCACCTATTTATTGCGTCAACGTTGGATCAATATGTCAGTCAATATCGCAATCAATCCACTTACAATCAAAACACTGCCTGAGTTGATCAGAAAAATAAAGGAGTGGCGAAAAACTCGACCTGTCGCTATGAGTTTTATGACAGTTGCTTATCCCTCTGAGATGGATATCGATATTTTCGGCCCAGGAGTTTTTGATGAGGATTTTAAAAAAATCTTAGACGAAATGCCGACCGAAAATCAGTATGACCACAATTATAAAAATTATATGCACGGAATCTCTTTGCAAGTGGCAAGTGCCAAGCGAAAACCTCTAGAGCTTTATAAATTGAGAATATTTTTAGATGAAATCGACCGGCGAAGAGGTACGAACTGGAGAACATTGTTTCCGTGGCTTGAGACAGAGCTATCTTCCATAGTAAAAGAGAGTATTTAGCGGACTACGAGAAGAAAACGCATCGAAGTACCGCTTCATATAATTTGCATCTGTCCAGCGATAAGGAAAAGTTTTTTCAGTCACACTATTTTCATCGTGAATCACAATAGAATAAATGTCCTGATAATGGGCCAATTTTTTCTGAGACTCTAAAATCTTTGTCTCGGAAAGCTCATCTTGAATCAGCTCCGCCACTTGAATCCTTCCCATGGCCAGATTTTGATCCGACTTGAGCCCTCGGGATTTCATCCAGCGAAGCAAACGTTTTTTGAGCTCACGCGCTTCTTGTTCCGACCGCGTGGGACCCCAATCGATAGTAAACTCACCGCTAAAAAAACAAGGTGCGCTTACGTTTTCATCAAATATTTCTTTATCGTTTTCATAAAATACCGTCAGATGATCTTTACCGATTTGGGCGTATTTCAAAAATACCTTTCCAAAACCGGCAGACAAAGAAAAATGTAGATTGTCGCTAGCTTTAAAGTCAAAAAAAGGCCTATCCACAAAAGATAGAATCATGATCGGCGATATCAAGGCCTGAGGATTTTGGGCCACTTCCATTGAGCGGCAAAGACCCTCTATTTCGTGAGTGAGTAGATTGATTTGGCCGATTGCAAAATCAGCGGCTGAGGTCGCCGCCTTGATGTACCGAGAAGGGTTCCAAATTTGCCCGATGAGCAGCTCAAAATGGTGGTGTGTTTTGTGGAGAATTTTTTGATGGTATTTTCCGTTTCGAAACACAGAGTTGGGAGTGACCCTTTCTGTAATTTCATAGCGAAGGTCGTCACTCCGAGGGGCGTAGTACGAATTGACGCTCTCTATGGCGTGATTGAGCTGGGCGCAAAGAAATTCAAGCTTTCGTTCTGAATTTGGAAATCCATGAAAAATAAAATTCTTTTCGAGGTGGTGATTTCTATTCAATAGAAATTTAAGCGCCCAAAGCCAGCGCTTTGCTACAGAGTGATCCAAGACTCGAAACGAGGCGGTCATGCGATCATTGGAATTGGTCAAATTGCAAAATGTGATGTCTACACGAGGAAATAAACATTTCGAACCCATTGGCAGTCATCTTATTTAAACCGGAGGCGGATTCAACTTCTTTTCGCAAATTAGTTTACCCGATCAGTTTGGAATATCCTAAAAACAGGGGTGTGTCAGAAAAGGTATTTGAATGAAAGTATTTGGTAACCAGAAATACGCATGTTAGCATTCGATTACTTACAGAAAATATAGCGTGAAATGAGGAGATTCCATGACACCGAAGTCATTTTATTCAATTTTAATCGTTGCGGCCCTAACTCATCCTGCATTAGCTGATCCAAAAAATGCCGAACACCTCCTTAAGGATTTAAATAAAAAAACGGCACCTGTTTTTAAGCCGTTAGCACAATATCCTGAAAATTTCGGTGGCAAATCTAAAAGACTTGGGGTGGGCGAAAAAGAAGCGTATTCGCATATTGCCACTCAATTAGCTATTTTAGACGAATCAACCTTTCAAGACCCATTACACCAAGTTTTTTACCCGCTCAGAGAAATGCTGGCCTCACGAAAGGTAGATATGGCTCGCATTTCAGATGCAGCCGCTGGTTTTTCTTGGAAATCAAAAGAGGATGTTCAAACTCGCGCCGTGGGCGGTGTTACTGAGACTGAATGGAAGACCTCCTCAGGCGTCGAACCTGTCGCTGTGGCAAGCCGCACTTTAAGCGAATATGTTTCGCAATTTGCGTCAATTGACGACACGGAAGTTTCCGCGTACTCATTGTCCACCCCGCTGTCAGACAGGGATTCGGCCAACGCTGCTCCCACTTCGTTTTTAGTCGAAGCTCGATTAGATATTCGGGGAAAAGACAACGCTGGATTAAGAAGAAATGATCGTGGGATTGTTCAAATTACTGTTTCAAAAGTCGGAACCCCGGCAACGTGGAAAATTAAATCCTTTAAACTGCTTTCAGGTGAAACGCTTGTTTCAAGTGATGTTTCATTTGCTAAGTCAGAAGTGTTCGCGAATGAAAAACCCAGCGTCTATCAGATAAAAGAAGCGATTCGGCGGGGGGGTTACGCATTAGCTGCGAACGACTTCGACGGGGATGGATTATTGGATATGATTGTGGGTCATCGCGGCTCCATGGAAATTTTTAAGGGCCAAAAAGACGGGTCATTCAAAAAAATATCGCCCAAATCTCTCGGATTTGAAGATGAGACTCTGGTCAAAAGTGCAGTCATTGCAGATTTCGATAATGATCGCCTAAAAGATGTTTTGTTGACTCGATTTGCTCCTAACGAACAAAAGGGCAAAGATGTAATCCTTTATAGAAATAATGGTCAGCGTTTTGTAAAAATGCAGTCCTTTAAAAATCGTTATCCAACTTCGTATGCGATGCCCGCAGCCGTAGCGGATTATAACGAAGATGGAAGACTCGATTTTTACGTTGGATTTCCCGGCGCGAAAGACTTTACGGTCTTAAATAGAAAAGGGGCAGGGTTTACAGGCGTAAACGAAATTAATCCTCATGGGTTGTTTTATAATTTAGGTGACTTTTCATTTCATGAAGTTGCAAAAAATAAGTTTCCTTGCGAAGTAAAAAGTGGCGAATGTTCTAAGCCTTACCCAGAGGCTGCGGTGGTATTTCCCCACGCTGCAATGGGGATTGATTATGATTTAGATCTACACATGGACATCGTGGTGATCGATGATAAGGCGAATTTGAGTCCGCTCTATAAAAATACCGGACACGGAGAATTTACACAGGTTGCCGATAAAATTGGATTAACGAACTATGATTTTGGAATGGGTTTTGCTGCCGCTGATTTAGATGGGGATGGAAAGCTCGAATTTATTTATACAAACGTGAATTTTAGCGCATCCGCTCGTCTCAATAGCAGCCTAGTAAATAATTTCTCTGAATATTCTCAATATCCAGGATCATATGGGTTACGGATTTTTAAGGCATCTAAAGATGGGACTCAATATTCTGACGTGACGGCCCTGAGTGGTATCAAGTGGGCTGGCGAAGGTTTGGCGGGTGTCGAAGTCATCGATTACAATAACGATGGGTACCCCGACATTTATGTCGCAAATGGGCTCTGGAGCGGAAATTCAAGAGAAGAGGACTTAGGAAGTCTATTTGCTCGCGCGAATGCAACGGAGAATTTCGATTTTCAAGAAGTTCTTGGCACAGTGACCGGGATTCAAAAAGCAAACACTAATTTTATGAAGATCCTCGCTGATTTCCAAGGCAGCGTTCAAACAGCGACCTGGAAACCAGGAGTTCACCCCTCATTGGCCGGCTACCAGAGAAATCGGCTGTTTAGAAATAACGGAAACGGCACCTTTACCGAACTTGGTTATTTAGCTGGTGTAGACTCGGTTGCTGATGGATATATGATTTCAGTGGCAGATCTAAACCACGATGGAGCAATGGACCTAGTATTGAGAAATGCGGACCCCGGCACACAGGCGCGATCCTACGAGCCAGTCGAAACTTTTATCAATAAAAATTCTGATTCTAATAAAAGCGTTATTCTTTCTTTTATTAGTAAAAAGTCGAATCGGGATGGAATCGGCGTCATTGCCGAAGCCACTATCGATGGAAAAAAACAGCTTCGCCACTTAATTGCTAATAACGGAGCCGTACAATCTGAGACCGCACTCCAATTCGGGTTGGGGAAAAAGGATTTCATCGATGAACTAAAAATTAGATGGCCATCCGGTATGACCGAAATTCATAAAAACATTGCAGCAGGTAGGCATGTTATAGAAGAGTCCTTAGGGCCAAAGACTATTGCGGTACGTTAAAAAATCGCATCGTGGGGCTTGTAACCGTTATTGTAGAATTGAAAAATTTTGTAATCGAGAGAGTTACTAATGTAGTTGACTCCGAACTCAGTTGGTTGGCCTTATTATTTATTGTATTGATCATACCCATCCTCATTAAGACAGGGGTGGGGTACGATTACGTAAACATAGAAGACCAAAAGCGTGAGCGACCATTTACGCAAATATATAAAAATATTAAACGAATATATTCTACCGCCTCGGTAAGAATGGATTTGTTACATCTTATTTTGAATCAATTGATATTTGTGGGGATTGCCCAATTTATTGTGCTTCCACTTACAGCCGAGTATTATTCAGCCACTTTTGCGCCACAGATTTCAGCATTTTTTGGAAAAATCGGGTTACCTAAATTAAATGTTATCGAGAATCACCATGCTGTTCATTTTATATATTTAGTCATCGTATTTTTAGCCTATGAATTTTTTCAGTATTTATGTCATTTCCTTAAACATCGGGTAGGGTTTCTTTGGGAGTTTCACAAAGTTCATCATAGCGCACCGTTTCTTGCGGTGACCACAGCCTATCGGCGCCACGTGGTTGATATTTATACAAACATTTTTTTTGCAGGTTTCGCTATTGGACTAACGGATGCAGTTTTTTCACAGCTCTTTTATTCGCGGCCGACATACAGTTTAGCTGCAGACTTAAGAGTCGTTTCTCTGATTATTACGCTATCCTCGAGTTTAGACCATAGTCATATCTGGTGGTCATGGGGAAAGCTTGAGCGAGTATTAGTCAGCCCGGCGGTGCATATCTTACACCACAGTAAAGACCCGAAACATTTTGGTAAGAATCTAGGTGAAACCCTTTCGATTTTCGATCACGTTTTCGGTACGTTCGCAAAACCAGATGTAGCTCCAGAGGGAGTTGAGGTGGGCCTCGTGGACAAATTTGATTGGAGTCAGGCATCCTATTTTAGGACACTCATTCAACCGTTTAAAGCTATAACTGGCATTATTTCTGCCAAAGGATTAAAGTCTATTTTCAAAAATGTGAATGAAATCAATCTAATTGGGAACTTTCAAAAAAAATTATGATATTGTTTCATTAATTTATGGAAACTCAAAAAAACAAATCAATCTTTTGGCTCATCAATATTTTAATCTTAGTATTCTTCGGTTACAAATTTTTAACCTATAAAGTATCGCGACCACCAGTTACGCAGCCCACGCCAGTTTCGTCTACACAGGATCTGCCACCGTCGGAATTTGAACACGTGAATATGACAGCCCCAACGCAGACCCCCTCCGTAGGCCATGAGCAAGACGAAATGGCAATATTAAAAACCATTGCTGAAACTTGTCGTAGTGGCAATTTAGAACAATGCTCAGAGGGTACCTACTTAGCTCGTAAGCTTCGACAACCGGCGATCGAAAACGAAATGATGAGGTACACTTGTCTAAGGTCCAAAGGGGACTTTGAGGAGTGCCTTACTATAGGTGCGGCGATGAAAGACACCGAATTAGCCGTATCCAGAGAAAAATGCAAAGCCGGTGAATTTAGATACTGCCTTATTGGGGCGGGATGGTTTCGAGCTAAAGGAGACCTTCGGCAAAGTTACGAGCTGTTGGCGAAAGCCTGTTATGGTGGAGAGTACGCGGCTTGCATTTCGATTGGCGATAGCATTGAAGGTGCGGGACTCAATGCACTTGAGTCAAAATGCAATCAAAAGAATAAGAGCGCCTGTTTTATTGTTGCTAAGGCCAAATTCAAAAGTGGTATGAAATCCGAAGCCATCCGAATATTGCTCCCATATAGCAAAGAACAAGATGTTGTGGCGATTTCTACGTTAGGCGGAATGGTGGAAGGCCCGTTACTTAAACAGTATGAAGAGCAATGTTTGAGAACAAAAGAGTTAAATATTTGCGCGATTGCCGGCTCTGGAGTGTCAACAGTAAATCACGACCCTCTCGTAGCTGACCCTTATTTTAAGATAGCCTGCGAAGGAGGATTTAAATACACCTGTCAATTTATCAGTAGGCGGAGGTAAAAATTTTACCGGATCGCAGGCGCTTTTTTCAAACACCTGGTTCTTTTACGATCCTTACGGGCCGCAGATCACATCACCAGGAGTACTTCCCACAGTACCAAAACCTACAATTTTCAAAGGTAGAGGAATTTGAGGACAATTGACATTAGAACACCTCAACTGAGCCCTTTCGTCCATGGTTAAATTTTGGTTTGGTCCGCAGCTTGGCAAATTTGTTTCAGTGTATTCGTCTGGTGTACCTGGATTAAAAATTGTAAGAGGCAAATTAACACCGGCACGATTGGATAATTCGATTCGACCAGGGTTAAAAGGCATGCAGCTAATGATATTAGGAGCTTTGTGAACAATGTTGACTCTGATGGGTGCGGAGAAAAAAATAATTGGTGCAGTACCATCAGGTAAAACGCCTGGCGTTTGCATAATTCTGTCCAAGCCGGTTGTAGGGTCAGTTTCGGTCGTGAATTTTTGAAATTCAAATATAAGATCAGCTGCACCCAGCATCGGGCTGCCCGGAACTGACGCTGCGATTAGACTGGGTGAGATATTTTGAAAATATAGGTTAGTGAGCAAAATATCTGAAAATCGACTTTGAGAATAGAGGGCGGGATTGCCACTTGGCTGCGCAGGGCTAGATGGGTTAGCTCTAAATAAGATTGTACCGTCTACAGAACTTGAAGGGTCGTATAAAATAATCGGAGTTCTTCCGGCATTATTAGGGGGTGCACTCACATAAACTGGAGCCAACGCCGCAGGAGGTGCCGACAGCATGGCATTTGAGCTTCCTTGAAGCGCGCGTCGACAAGAAAATTCGTCTTGGGTTAGATCATAAATGGTCTTCTGTAAGATCCCCAAACCAGACAAAGCCTTGGTACGGCGATAGCTATCTGAGTAATTTTTCATGGCAGAGGCAATCATCACAGACCAGGTGCCTGCAAGCGCCACAGCAATCATGATTTCAGGCAAGGTAAATCCATGTTTACCGAGAGCGGTTACTCGGACACTTAATTTCGATTTAATAAATTTAATTATATATATTTTTATTCCCATAAACTTTCTCAATAGGGTCTGCAATCCCAGCTTCCTATAGGGTTTGGTGCTCCGGTTACTGCACTCACAAACCCGTAAACTTGACCGGGTAGGCAGCTCGATTGCTTTCGCCCCGTCAAATTTTGAGTGTCAGCACTATAACAAGAGATTACAGCTCCGGAAGCGGCATTGATTTCGAAAATCACTGGAATATAATCTTGAAATCCGCCGCCCTGAACAGCTTGGCCCATAACTCCCCCAATCGTGGTGTTGTGTCCGCCGCCTCCGGCGTAGGCGGTCGAATCGGGCGTCGTCCAAAAGCGTAAATTTGCGAGAACTTTACTGGTCTTAACTACTACTCCCCCAACGACGATTGATCTGGCATTGATCGAAAAAGATCTCACTCGATCGAGTTCTATCCCTCCAATCAACAAAGAACCTGTACGTTGATTTTGTTGCAAGTACGGAACCGCCGTGGCGGCAGGATTAATCCCAGAGTAGATCTGGGGAACAGTATAAGGGGGAAGCGCGTCTTTTATGTTTGGATTTACCCAGTTCAGTGGGATTAAAACTCTTTGAGCTACTGGAACTCCAGTTGGATTAAAAGCATTGACACACGTTTTTTCTTTAGAGGTGATGGCCAATAGATCTTTTCTCAAGTCCGAAAATTCGGCCCGCTGAACCGCTGTGCGCCTGACTCTGGAGTCCATTAAAAATAACTGCATAATTCCGATTAACATGATACCCGCTAGCCCAGTAGCAACGCCAAGTTCGACGAGGGTCATGCCGGAAATGGCGACTAGCCTTTTGTTTCTTAAATTAACCCCATGTAAAAAACTCATAAATTAAGCCTTTTTTATAATCAACACGGACCCGGAGTACATTGTGCGCCAGGATATTGTCCGGGCGGGTTATACGGAAGTGACGCATCAAATCCACCACTTTGACAATAGCCTTTTACGCATGCGCCTCTTACGCATCTCCAGGGATTTATGCCCGGGCCGACGTTCGGATTGGGTACTAAAATCTGTCCGTTATTTTTATTTGTTGCGGGTCCCGGAATTGGAATTTGCGGGTCCCTTTCGTCTCTTGGGCCTGGGCCGGCACGCTGCTGTGCATTGAGAGTGGACCAGCCTTGATTACAAACAGGTATTGGCATTGTGGAGTTTCTTTGGGCACCTGCAGCGACGGCTCCATTGTAAAAACTGTATCCAATAGCGGTGCAACTTTGTATCGCATAAGGCGGTTCACCGGGGATTTGCGTAATATCAATTGCGGAAGCGTTGGGCCTCCCACCAATGCGAAGTAAAAGCGGAATACCGTCTATGCCAAAAGATCGCTTTCTTGCAATGTTTGCAAAAGGTGGATTGACTTGGGAGCCGGTTGTAAGTTCGG
>CAYJBA010000094.1:0-8956 GCA_964367865.1 uncultured Bacteriovoracaceae bacterium
CGAGTCGCTTCCTTATGAAATTGACGGAATTGTCGTAAAGTTAAACCGTTTTAATGAGATTGATCAGGCAGGTTTTGTAGCGCGAAGCCCCCGCGGAATGCTTGCTTTTAAGTTTCCTCCTCGCCAAGAAACTACAACGATCGAAGATATCATTGTGCAAGTCGGAAGGACCGGTGCTCTTACACCCGTTGCAATAGTCTCTGCGATCAATGTAGCGGGAGTAACCGTCCGCCGTGCCACCCTTCATAACCAAGACGAAATTGATCGCAAAGATATTCGAATCGGGGATCGCGTGCTCATTCAACGTGCCGGAGATGTCATCCCAGAGGTGGTAAAAGTTATTACTGAAGCGAGAACTGGGGAGGAAAAGAAGTTTAACATTCCCACCCATTGTCCGGTTTGCCAAACTAAGACCGAACGCAAAGAAGGCGAAGCAGCCACTCGCTGTCCCAATCCGCAGTGCATAGGACAAGTTAAAGAGCGGATTCGACACTTGGTCATGATCGATGCACTCAATATAGAGGGCCTCGGAGAGCGGATCGTCGAACTTCTCGTTGATAGCAAGCAAGTGAAAAATTATTCGGATCTCTTTAAATTAAAAAGGGACGCTATTTTATCTCTTGATGGCTTCGCCGAAAAATCGACTGACAATCTCATGGAGGCTATATCGAGGGCGACAAAGCCCGAGCTCTATCGGCTTCTTTTTGGATTAGGAATCCGCCACGTCGGCGAAAAGCTTTCAAAAACGCTCTCTACTCACTTTGGTTCACTTCAGGCGATAGAAAAGGCAACTGAAGATGAGCTTTTTTCCGTGGATGAAGTGGGGCCGGAAGTAGCGAAAAGTCTAATCGAATATTTTTCAAACTCTGAACATAAAAAAGAAATCCGCGAACTTCTCAAATATGTCCATCCCAAGTCGCCCGAAAAACCAAAAACCAACCGTCTAGCTAACAAAGCATTTGTACTGACCGGCACCCTTCCTTCGCTTTCGCGTAATGAGGCGACAAGGTTGATCGAACAAAATGGCGGCAAGGTGGTTTCGAGTGTTTCAAAAAAAACAGACTATGTCCTCGCTGGGACAGAGCCCGGAAGCAAATTAGATAAGGCCCGCGAGCTTGGAATTTCGGTTCTCGATGAAGCTGAGTTTTTAAAGTTAATTAGCGCCAGCCAACCCCGGCAGCCGTAACTCTTAAAAAGGGGGGTCATTTCAATCTCTTACTGGTATTTTAGGTTAGGCTTTCTTTGAGGTACAGCTCCTGCTTCGCCTGCCCCCTCTCCTTTACTTATCAGCACATTCTTTTAAGATTCGCGCGTCGCATGGATGCGACAAAAGCGCGGAAGAACACGACGTTCGTTCTTAAAAGAATGTGCTGATAAGTAAAGGAGAGGGACGCATCCGCTTGCAGGAGCCCTCAAAGAAAGCCTAACCTAAAATACCAGTAAGAGATTGAAATGACCCCCCTTTTTAAGAGTTACGGCTGCCGGGGTTGGCTGGCGCTAATTAACTTTAAATTTATCTCAACTTAACCAACTGGGGTCTTTTGAGTTTTCCGGTTTCGATATCTTTAAGCGTTTTATCCCACCGGTCTTTATGATTGTTATAATTGGTGTGAAGATTGGAGTGCCGGAACAATAACGCCGCCGTTGGCTTATGGATGGTCGAAATCGAGTACATGAGCTGCTCAAGCTGTTTTCTTTTTTCTTCGGGTGGTAGCTTTTGCGCTCCTGAAAAATACTGCAAATAAAGATTGTTTACTTGCTCAGTTAAAATCTCAGCTCTTCGAATCGCCTCATCCAGCTTTTCAGCGACATCTCCAGACTTGAGATTAATCGAACCTGTGCCTTCTTTTTTGGCCTTGGCCTTTTGCTCTTCCTCTTCTTCTTTTTCGCGCTCTTCCTCGCGACGTCGTCTTCTTTTGTATTCGTCTTCGTCAGCCATAGATTTTTTTTGGAAGCTCATCGATTCGACCGACTGAGATCACTTTCAGCCCAGAAGATGTCTTCGCACGATTTATTGTATCCGAGGGCGTTCCTTTTGGAAGTACCACTGTGTTAAATCCAAGTTTCTGCGCTTCGTCTAACCGGACCTCCGGAAAAGAAACTCTACGAATCTCTCCAGTTAAGCCTACTTCACCCATAAAAAGCATATCGGTCGGCATCGCAATATCCATGGCGCTAGACCATATCGCTGCAACCGCCGCAAGGTCACAAGCAGGCTCAGAAAGTCTTAATCCTCCAGCCACATTAAAAAACAAGTCCTTTTGAGCTAGGGGCAAGTTCATGTGTTTTTCTAAAATTGCAGCTAAAAGCGCAATTCGAGCGGAATCCATTCCTACAGAAGTTCGCCTAGGTACTGCAAGTCCCGACGTCGCGACCAAAGCCTGCAACTCGCACAAAATGGGTCTTGATCCTTCGAGAGAAGCTGTGATTGCGGTTCCCACCATTTTTTCGGTTCGCTCGCTCAAAAATAAAGATGAAGGATTTAAAACCTCTTTCAAACCTTCGCCTTCCATTTCAAAAACGCCCAGCTCGCGGGAGCTTCCAAATCGGTTTTTAACTGTCCGGAGTAATCGATAACTCTGGCCCCCTTCAGATTCGAAATAAAGTACTGTATCGACCATATGCTCAACCACTTTGGGCCCTGCGATGCTTCCGTCTTTCGTCACGTGGCCGACGAGCCATACAGAAATGCCGGCAGTCTTTGCCAAAGCCATAAGACGTGCGGCTACTTCGCGTAGCTGGCTCACACTGCCTGGAGCAGATTGTAAAAACGAACTTGAAAAAGTCTGAAGCGAATCCATTACGATTACGTCAGGCTTAAGCTCTTTAACCGTAGCGAATACTCGCTCTAAAATCGTTTCGGCTGCTAAAAATATCCGCCCCTCTCCTTGAATGCCTAAACGATGCGCCCTTCCGCGAATTTGATCGATAGACTCTTCGCCACTTACATACAGAAGTTTGATGTCGCGCTGCTTTTGGGTCAGCCCCTTGGCCATTTGCAGAAGTAGCGTGCTTTTTCCGATACCGGGATCTCCCCCCAGCAAAACAAAACTATCCGGGACCAAACCGCCACCTAAAACGCGGTCGAGCTCGCCCATCCCTGTACTGATTCGACGCAGGTGAGGCTTTGGCTCGGATTTAGAATCCAGAGAATCCCCGGCGTCCGGAGACAGATCGAGAGATACAAAATCTTGACCGCCGGAAAGGTAAGCGCCGTGTACACCTGCGTTCTCGAGAGCAGAATCTCTTGCGGTACGAAACTCATCTCTGACGGCAGCAATTCCAGACGAAGACTGTTGTTCGGCTCCAGACTCTCTCTCTTCGACAAAAGTGTTCCAAGAATCGCAACCTGGACAACGACCTAACCATTTAGCGCTACTATGTCCGCAGTTTTGGCAGCTAAAAATGGTTTTTATTTTCATAATTACGCTTTCTTTTTAGACTTTTCGTTACTCGCAGGATGAAGTAGGGTTCGGGCCACTGCATCTCGCCAGCGTTTTGTAGTCTCTTTTCTTTGGGCAGAATTGAGCCGGGGAGAAAAGGTTCGGTCTTCTTTCCATGTTGATTCAATTTGACTTAAATTGGACCAGATCCCTGCGCCTAAGCCCGCGGCAAAAACTGCCCCTAATGAAGTCGTTTCTAAATATTTAGGGCGGCGCAGTTTTATGCCCAATAAGTCCGCCTGAAACTGCATCAATAAATCATTTGCCGCAGCACCACCATCCACATTGAGCGAGGTCAGTGGTTTACTTAAATCGTTTTGCATGGCTTGTAAAATATCTGCATTTTGAAAAGCTATCCCTTCAAGCACAGCACGTGCCAAATGACCACGGTTGGTTCCGCGAGTAATTCCGGTAAACATTCCCGTGGCTGCGGGATCCCAGTGCGGAGCACCTAATCCAGTAAGTGCTGGCACAAATACCACTCCGTCACTCGTAGAAACTGAACTTGCGAGACCTTCGATTTCTCCAGCGTTTCCGATCAAATTTAAACCATCTCGTACCCACTGAACTGCCGCGCCTGCGATAAAAGCACTTCCTTCTAGAGCGTAAGTATAATCATCCGCGCTTAAGGCCCATGCGACCGTAGTCAAAAGCCGATGTTTGCTTTTCACGGCAGTTTTACCCGTGTTCAAAAGCAAAAAAGCACCGGTACCGTACGTACATTTTGCGGCGCCCACTTTCGTGCAAGCCTGCCCCATGAGGGCTGACTGCTGATCCCCCAATATCCCGGTAATTGGAATCCCGTCTGGTAAACCGGGCACTCCCCGAGTTTTACCAAAGATTCCAGTAGAAGGTTTAACTTCGGGCCAAATCTCAAGCGGAACTCCCAAGAGCTTGCAAAGATCCTGATCCCACTTACGCTTATGAATATTAAAACAAAGTGTTCTAGAAGCATTGCTGGGTTCGGTGACATGTACGGCACCACCTGAAAGCCTGGCCGCGACAAAACTGTCAATAGTTCCCGCCGCAAGTCTCCCAGCTTTCCAGGCCGTTTTCAAATCACCCCAATTTTTGAGAGCCCACGCCGCCTTGGTTCCAGAAAAATAGGGATCGAGTAACAGCCCTGTCTTACTTTGAAATAATTTTTCTTTTTTCTGTGCTTTGAGGCGCGCGCACTGATCCGCAGTTCTGCGGTCTTGCCATACGATAGCCCGCGCCAAAGGTTCACCCGATTTTCGATCCCAAAAACAGAGCGTCTCGCGTTGATTGGTAATTCCGATAGCGACGATATTTTTTGATTCAATCGACTGAGTCACATTTTTGACAGTCTTTAATACGGCACCCCAGACATCGCCCAGGTCATGTTCAACCCAACCTGGGTTCGGAAACCGCTGTGCGAAGTCTACGCTTGATTCGGCAACACGATTGAGCTGCGTATCCATGAGGAGGGCCGTCGTACCCGTGGTTCCTTCGTCAATTGCCAAAACATAGTCCATAACCGAGTGATCCCCGTAGGCAAGAAATACCGCCTCTATCGCTTCTAAGCAACCGACAAAAAACCCTCACTTATGGTCCTATTTATTTGGCCGAAAAGTTACTTAGGATGAAGGGAAATAGAGGTTTTCATCTTCTGTGCAGCATTTTTATAGCTGCAACCGCTTTAGGCGCTGCAAGCGCCTGGGACAACTCACGTGGAAAATCAACCGAAACCTTGATTTCTTTAAATTGGGCCCGCCAACTGGTCAGCCAAGCTGAAGCTCTCGCTCTCAATGCAAGAGATAAGGGCGAAAAAGACCCCCTAGGTTGGGCGATTCGTTTTATGTCCCAGTCAGTCGAACCCAGAATGATGAAGGTGACTCGCTTTACGGGTGGGCTCGACGGACTTACTGAATTAACTCGAGAGATCGACTCGCCGCGTGCCCTTGAATATTCGAAAGTATTTTCAACCGACACCGGGTCTGGATTTAAATTTCATATTTTTTTAGGTTACCGTGGGTTTTTTGGAGCGAAAACCCCGCTCGGAAGTGATTTGTCACGCTTCGCGTTTTTTACGGTTTTTTTTATACTTTCTTTTTTTATGACTGGCCGCTTTTTCGGGCTTTCAGGTCAGTTCAAGCGCGGTTCTACGCGGCTCCACCTTAAAATCCGGTCCTGGGTTTCTAACGTAAAAGAGACCATTACGAAGATGGGCATTCATATTCGAGACCTGCTTAAAGAGGCTCACCACCTCACCGAGATCGCTGTTAAATCAAGGGATGCCGTAGGTGCTCTCCGAGACAAGCTTCATCTCAATTTATCCTCAGTCGATGCCGGACGAAAATCACTTAGAGAAGCTCAACAAGGATTTATGCAGTCAGAAACAGTGGTTCTCAATATGATCAACGAAGCAACGCGGCTCGGAGCACCCGGAAGTCCCATATTAAAAATGGCAAATGAACTTCACGCCCAGCTCCGCACCACAACAGAGAAAATTCGGGTATCTGAAAAAGCCGTTCGTCAAATTCAGGTTGAAATGGAGCCTTGGTGCGCTGATGCAGATGAGGCTTATCACACCTATGATGATTTTTTTGAATCCACGAAAAAACTGAGCTCTCATGCAAAAGAGACCACGCAATCCATTTTAGATCACTCAAAAATGATGAAATCTCTGCGTGAAAGCGTAGACGACGACTCGCGGGGCGGGGCCGCTTAATTTTTTCTTTCAAGCGCCTTTTCAATAAAATGAAACGCTGCTGTCGCGGCTAAAAGAGCGGTGCGATCGCCGATATCATGAATTGGATTGAGTTCAAAAATTCCTAATGAAACAACTTTTTTTTCTTCGCCAGAAATCTCCATCATTTGAATAATGTCGCTCGGAGAAAATCCCTCTGCTTGGGGCGCAGAGACTCCGGGAGAAAAAGCGGCGGCCACCGCATCGAGATCAAAACTCACGACTACTGCATCACACTTTTTTTTAAGGCTATTGAGCGCCTTTTTGAATTCTTTTGTCGCGTTTAATCTGAGCCGAGAAAGTGGAACTACTGGCACTTTATTTTCTTTGACGAAAACCCAAAGGGCATCGGCATTACAATGGGACTGGATTCCAAATTCAATCAGTTGGTTGGGCTCTAAAACTTCTGCCTCAAGCGCCAAATAAAAAGGCGAACCACTAGTGATCAGTGGATCTGGCCTTCTGACGTCTAAATGGGCATCTATATTGATGCAGCCCAACTTCAATTTGCGCTTCTTAGAAGAGAGGGCCTGATTGATCCCAAGCAGATGTGAGTACCCATGATCGTGTCCGCCTCCAACGACGACCGAAAGACCTGTAAGCAAGTGTGCCGCGGCGATCTGATTTGCGGCATTTTTAAGGTTTAATGGCAAATCTGAGCCTTGGATAGGCACATCGCCTGAGTCCGTAAGACAAACCCTTACTCGCGAAGCTGGCTGAAGCCTCCTAAAAGCCTTTCGAAACGCACTCGGCCCCAAAGCGGCACCGATACGCCCCCCCACGTTCAAAACCCCAAGATGATCTGGAACTCCTATGAGACTCCAATTGCTTCGTTTTAACATTTCACTTAAAATCAACAATACCCGGAATTTCCGAAAAAATGGACGGTTATCAAGAGAAAAAGTGGTTTGTTTATTTAGGCGATCACCATGAAGGCCCGTTTTCAATCGATGAGATTGAAAGTCGGATGACCTCGGGCCAGCTATCGCGTTCAACCTATGTTTGGGCCGAGGGTATGTCGGATTGGGAGCCCATGACGGATGTCTCGGCCTTTATTTCCGTCGTTGGGGAACGAGAAAAGTCATTAAGCGCTACTGAGAGCGTTAGGAGCACCACAACTTCGGCTCACACCGATGCAAATGTGACTAGTGCTACACTTTCAAAACAATCTGATTCTCTAGGGCTAGAGCTCGAAACCAAGCACTCAATAACACCTGGTCAGGCTGCTTCTACACCTGCGCGGTACGTTTCAAATCCCTTTAATCAGAAGGTGGAGTTGGATCAAAGCGCCAAGTTAGTTCTAGATCCGCTCAATAGACCTCAATCCTACGTTGAAATCGTGGGAGTCAGTAAAGTGAGCTCTGTTCCGAGAATTATTAAAAACGTCGTTATTTTAATTGCTATTGGATACGGATTTTACATGGCCAACGAAAGTGGTCGCATCAGCAAATTTTTAGAATCCGCGCCCTTTCGTGCTGCGATTCGCGTGACCCATGATTTGACCCGCCCCTTTTTAGTAAAGCTTTCCCAAAGCTTTCCTCTCGCGAAGCGCTGGATCTCCCCGATTCCATTTTTTGAAGACGTTACCTCTGGCGATTATGCGGAGCTCAAGGATGCTGCGACCACTTCGCTTGAGCGCGACGGACCGAGAGTCGCACTTGCTGCTTCTACAGCCGATCTCAGCGCGCCAGCCTTTTATATTACCTCAAATCTGCCCAATGGTGCTTGGATCGAACTTTTTATAGAAGGGATTTCGGATACACTTTTAAACCAAATTCAATTTACCGCAAAAGCGCAGATTCAAATCATGAACAATCACGGAAAATCTCAGCCCATTCGCTATGCAGATGGCAAACAAATCCCGCGCGGTCAGTACCTTATCTATGTAAGCGAATCGAGCTTTCAGGAGCCCGCCGTAAAAAGTGCTCTACACAATGCACGGCTTGCAAATTTTCAGGCTTTAAATTCGCTCCCTAAAGGAAGAGTCATTGCCATCATTCCGAGATCAGCAAAGCTGATCGCTGGTAAAACCTACTTTCTTGGAGGACCCAAGGACGATACCTACCATAGTCGACTCAAAGAATTTCACGATAAACTAACTGCTCGAGCAACAAAGGAGCTCTCTGAGCTAAAAATGTTTTGCACCGAAATTGAGGGACAGTTTAACCGCACCAATTTAAAGTTTGTCGGCCTTAAGCGCCCAAAAATCACGCCCCAACAAAAAAATTCTTGGAAAATATTTCATGCCAGTTGGTATAACTTGGACCAAAGCCTCAAAAAGAGTTTTGAAAAATGGACTCCCCCTGTTTTAGAAACCGAATACTTTTACGGATATCTATACAGCTGGACCCGTCAGACCTATGACGCAGTAGAGAATGTTCACGCGATTCAGAATCAGTATTTTCGGGGACCTGTAGATCGCAAAACCTATGATATTCAAATAGGGCAGGCGACTTCGTCAGCAAAAGATGCGATTTCTAAATTAAAGGCTAAGATAGAAGTACATAGAAAAATGCCTCCCACGCCAAACGGGATGCCAAGGAGAGAAGGTCTATGACCAAAGCAGCGCCATCTGGATCCGAGCGAAGAAAACATAAAAGGCGTCCTGTGCTGGATACGTTTTCGATGTTTATTGTTGTTCCAAAAAAGGGCTTTCATAGGCTCAAGGTAGACGACCTGAGCGAAGCTGGAATCGGATTTGTTTTAGATATCGACGGCGAAGCGCTCGCGGATTTTCCGATCAAATCAGACGAGAAATTTGATGTACGGGTTTATCTCAATCAGTCGATTTAGATACCCGTTC
>CAYJBA010000095.1:0-2204 GCA_964367865.1 uncultured Bacteriovoracaceae bacterium
CGTCTTTTCCCTGCTCATCTCGAAATTTAAGATCGTGAATCGAAAGAGTTGCGCCTGATTTTTCTGTGATTCCAACGCCCTCAAGTACGGCAGGAGGAGGAGCCCCCCACGAAATTGGGGTGCAAAAAAACAGTAATCCAAATGACAGATTAATGCATTTGAGGACTGTTGAAGATTCTGAGCCGCGCAAACTTCCCCCTATGTTCTTGAAAATTTATAGTTTTCGCACCCGGGCAAGTCAAGAATAAGCTCGAGGAATTTAAATGAAAATGATAAATGGCGCCCCATGAAAAAATTAGGTTGGTTTACGGTAGGCTTTACCTACCTTCTTATGACTTGGGGAAACATGGTAAGTGCCACGGGATCCGGCTTGGGATGCCCGGATTGGCCACGCTGCCATGGGACTTTTTTTCCACCAGCCACGTTCGAGACCATTTTGGAATGGGGACATCGCCTACTGGCCGCAACTACGACTCTACTCATCGTAGCTACAATCGCTCTAATACTTCGCTCTCGAGGCAAATACGGGAGGGCATTAAAGAGCTCAGGGCGCTTTCTCCTGGCTATGCTTGCCGTTCAGATTGTTTTAGGTGGCGTTACCGTGCTCTTAGGTCTTTCAGTCGTTGTAAGTACGATTCACCTAGTCATTGCAAATCTCGTAATGGGCGGATTGATCACGGTGGCTAGCGTCATGACCTGGGGAGACCCGGTCGTAACCCAAAGTGTAAAGATGCGAAGATTGGCAGTTTCTGGTTTGATGGGACTGCTCATTCAACTCGCTTTAGGCGCCCTCGTAAGACATTCTCATTCAGGGCTTGCTTGCCCTATGTTTCCGGGATGCCTGGAGGGCTTTTGGCCGATTCCGTTAACATTTGGAACAGCTGTGGCTTTTACTCATCGTTGGTGGGGAATCATCATGTTTGGACTCTATTTTCACTTGCTCAGCGTCTCAATACGAAAGTCTAAACCCCTTCGTATGGCTTGCGCCATTGCCTTTGCTCTGGCCTGCACCCAAATCATTCTTGGAATTTCGACAGTTCTGGGCGGATTAGGAACCGCGTCTCGCGGGTTACATGCGGCTGGCGGATATGCACTTTGGGCTATGACGTTTTATATTTCGATCCGCTCAGGCTCATTTAGGTATTTGTATGGCCGTAGCTAAACGCATTGCAATATATAAAGAGCTTTCGAAATCTGGAATCGTCTTTCTGGTCGGAATTAGTGTCGTAGGCGGTTACCTCATCGGTCAGCCTGCGGGGGTTCCGTTAGGCCCTGCGCGGATGTGCCTCACGCTGCTGGGAGTTTTAGCCTTGGCAAGCGGATCGTCGGCGCTCAATCAGCTTCAAGAAGTTGCAATCGATCGCACGATGCCAAGGACCTCAAAAAGACCACTGCCCAGTGGGCGCATGACCTCGCTCCACGCCAAGATTTTTATATTGGCGAGTCTCATCTTTGGAGCCTTCTTGCTTTCTCGACTAGGCGTCGTTCTTTTATGGACTGGAGTTTCAGCCGTCTTTCTATACAACGGTCTTTATACACTCTGGTGGAAAAAGCATTGGGCCTTTGCTGCCGTTCCGGGTGCAGTGCCTGGAGCGCTTCCTATTTTAATGGGGTACGCATCTTCGAGCGGCAGTCTTTTTGCACCAGGTGGTATCTACCTCTTTGCTCTACTCTTTTTTTGGCAAATGCCCCATTTCTGGGTTTTGGCCCTGAAATTTAGGTCGGACTATCAAAAAGGCGGGATTCCAACTCTACCTGTGGCTCACGGTGCGGGGATTACGGTCGATCACATCGTCCTTTGGTGCCTGGCTTATGTCGGAATAGCACTCCTAGCGCCTTTCTTTTTAAAAGTAGGCTTTACCTACATGGTGCCCGCAATCCTCATTAGTTTTTGGCTGATTTGGACACTGTTTCAATTTACTCGTGCGCCTGAAAGCAAAAAGTGGCTCCAGTTTTTTCTTTGGGTCAACTTCAGTCTCATCATTTATATCGGGGCAGCGGCGCTCGACGTTTGGAACTATCACCTATTCGCGAAATGGATAATATGGTGGCCCCCTCCTTTTGGTTGAGAAACGCGTCATGCGATGGAGAATGGATCAAGGGAGTTTTGGGCTCATTTGTTCTATTCCATGAATTGGGAATTCTCGCGGCCAGGCGGGCCGTTTGCGAGTAAAGACAGGCGGTCTGGGTCCCAAATCATGGAA
>CAYJBA010000095.1:2214-8921 GCA_964367865.1 uncultured Bacteriovoracaceae bacterium
GAATAGAATTAATGAGCCCAAAGCTTCGAACTAACGTTTGAGAGGCCCCGTTATTGAAGTGGCTGAGGCGGGTAAAGGAAATTCATTAGAATCCGCTACCAAAAATGGGTCGTCTGAAATATGAACTGATGAAAATGCAAATTCGGATCCTGTCCCAATCCCGACCAATTATAATTTAGATTAAGATCCCACTGCCTGGTTAAGCTAGCTTTTGCCCCAACACCCAGCCTTCCCTCGACCCAAATCCTATTCACTTCTTAGGTGTCATCAAATGTGGAATAGTAAATATTTTTTTCTCGACTGATTTGAAGTCCTAACTGCCCTTCTATATGGAACGTCTCATTTATTTGCAAGTATTTGCAAGATAGGTACAATCGCAATATCAGCTGCCCAAGCGTAGCCCTGGCCCGCCCTAATATGGACATTTTGATACAGGGAAGGTTGAAAATTTAACGCAAATTTTGGGGTAAATTTGTAACGGTAAACAGCAACTAATTCGGAATTAATAAAAAATCCGCTTAGCGTGCCATAACCAAGCCCTCGCAAGCGAATCATAAGTCCCAAATAGCCTGATTCCGAATATGAAAACTGGTGAGAAACGCCACCCCCTGCGGCAACGTGTAGGGGCGATCGATTTCTGCAACGGGATACTTTGCTAACTCAGGCCCACTGGCGCAAGATGAGACGAAAATAAGAATTGTTACAGCAATCCATTTCATTTCGGACTCTGACCTGGCCCTGGCTTTTGCGTCTCACTTTTTCCTGAGATTTCCTTAAGTCTTTGCCGCTGCTGAGGACTAAGCTTCTTGTCCAGCGACTGAGGATTTTTTTTATATTTCTCCAAAATCTCCATCATTTTTGTCGGATCACCGCCGGCTTCTTGAGCGATAGTCCCAAAAATCTCTGCCGATAACTCAAAAATCTCCTGTGTGTTTTCTTTAGACCCTGCAAGCGACTTGACGTGATCATTAATCCAGCGGGATTTCTCAATTTCAACTGAGGGCTTTTCGCGATGCTTAGGATCCCGCAGTAACTCCTGGGTTTTTGTGAGATCTTCACGAGACGCTGCATCCATCAGCAGATCGCCCGCAAACGCGCTTGGAACCGAATTTAAGTTCAGTAACAAAATTAAAAGAATCATTCCAACTTTCTGTCATAAGGGGCCGCAGTCATTTTTCGCCTGAATGACGCGTGTCTCAACCAAAAGCGGGGGGCCACCTTTGCTACTGGTGGTGCTTATAAACTGACTCTGCGAGTCTCGGGTCCCCGATCGCCACTATATTATGCCGACTTAAAAACCGGCTTACAGCTAGACCAAACATACCCACAAACCCCGCGGTCATTAAGATTTCAATCAAGCCCACTCGTGGACCATGAATATAAAATTCGGGTTGCACAATCCACATCATGTCAATCCATTGAGCGATTAGCATGAAAACCGCCACCTTAAACAGGAGATCCGCATTTCTCTTTGCATCCCGCGGAAGTAAAATAAAGAAAGGCGTTAAAAATTTGCCCACGAGCAAAAAGGCCGACACATAAAACCATTTTTCATGAAAGCGCTTGATAAAATAACCCGTCTCTTCGGGAAGATTGGCGTACCAAATCAGCATATACTGCGAAAAGCCGATATAGGCCCAAAAAACAGTAAATGCGAACATGAACTTTCCAATATCGTGAAAATGGTTAGTGTTCACAATACCTCTGAGTTTATTGCGCAACAAATAGGTAATAATACAAAGGGCGGCGAATGTTGAATAAACAAGCCCTGCAAAGCAATAAATTCCAAAAATCGTGCTAAACCAATGAGGATCAAGTGACATGAGCTGATCGAAACTTGCCATTGTAAAAGTAAGCGCAAAGACGAGCAGAAAGATTGGCGATAAGACGCGATTTTTCAGCGTGTAGGCGAAATCGCCGGATTCGTCCTGTTTAATGGAATTGCAAACCATTTTGCCCGCGAAAGCATACCAAAAAATCAGAGCTAAAATATTTCGAGCCATAAAAAAACTAATATTCAGATAGCTCGCCTTGCCTTCTAAGACCTGATCACCCTTGACGAACTGGGGATGACTCCAAATATAAAGATGATGAATTCCAAAATAAAGAATTACAAAAGTCACTATTGATACTGGAAGATAAGCGGTAAAGGCCTCAGCAAGTCTTCGAACTGGGGCGCTCCACATCGCTCCGGTAACCCATTGAATGGCCGCAAAAAATGCGCCGCCCAAAGCCAAGGACATAAAATAGAAGTGATTGATTACGAAACTGGACCAAGCCCGTTCAGCGTCGACTTTAAGACCATACAAAAAAGTAACGACGCCCAAAAGCACCAAAGCAATAAACGCGCTCTTTAACCCACTCGAAATTTTATAGGAGCCCGGGTCTCTTACTTTTTGAGCATGTGACGCCATAAATTAATCTCCCTGTTCCGCAGCCATTTGATCCGCAGCGGTCGGATGCATGGATCTCTGTAATGCTCTTACAAAATGAGCAATAGCCCAGCGATCGTTAACTGAAATCTGAGTTGCATAACTGGGCATCAAATTCTGACCCGCTGTCATGACATGAAAAAAACGTCCGTCCTGAAATTTAACCGCTCGTTCCGACTGAAGCGAGGGCGGCTGTGGAAATCGCCCAACCCCGCCCGTTACAGATCCATTTCCCTCGCCAGAAGGGCCGTGGCAAACACTACAGTAAATATTGTACTGTGTTTGCCCTCGAACCAGGACTTTTAGCGTGGGCCTTAGCGGATTTCTAAGTTCCTTTTCGGCACGATCCACGTCAGTGCCATACTTATAACTTACATAATCGCGAGAAATAGTGCCTTTAACTGGCATTCTCATCGATCCCTCTTTTTGGGCTTTAAATGCGGGACTGTAAACCATATCTGGCATGTAAATAAAATTGGGCTCCCGATGCGTACAGCTCGAAAACAAACCAAGTCCTAAAACTGAAATAAGTAATGGGTGAAGGATGACATGTAGGTTTTTCATTAGAACCACCCTTCGTGATAAACCGTTCTAACATCCACCGCCCCGACCTTCTTTAAAAAATCAGCTGCAGCGGACTCGTCAAACTCGCGAGTTCCTTTTTTGGGGGCAACTTTGGGTTCGCCCTCATCGTCCAGAATCGGAGCCTCTATCACGATCGCGAAACGATCCCGAGTCAGTTTAGGATCAAATGCCTTTCGAGTAATATTGGGAAGGCGATTAAAAAGAAACATTGCGCCCACCGTGCAAAGCCCTGCAAACAAAACTGTCAGTTCAAACATGACCGGGACAAACGCAGGCCACGAATTAAAAGGTTTTCCTCCGACGATCAGCGGCCAATCCACGGCTGACGTCCAGTACTGAAGTAAAAATGCGAGGCAAAAACCCGTGAGCCCTGCCGCAAAAGTGACAAAGGGAATCGGTGAACGCTTTAACCCCTGTGCCTCATCCATTCCGTGAACGGGAAAAGGACTAAAAGCATCGAAACTTGCCCACTTCGCATCACGAACTTTTTCCATCGCTTCGATTAAATTTTGAGTATTTTCAAAATACCCAATCACGCCGGCTAAACCGGGACCTTTTTTAGTGCTGCTGCTCATGGTCCATGACCCCTTTCACTTCGGCCATTGCAATCACTGGGAGCAATCGGCAGAAGAGCAAGAACCAAATAAAAAACCAACCAAAACTTCCTAGAGTAATTCCCCAGTCAAACCAGGTCGGGACATAATACCGCCAGTTGGAAGGCAGAAAGTCGCGATGCAGTGACGTCACCGTAATCACAAACCGTTCAAACCACATCCCGATATTCACAAAGAGCGAAACTACAAACATGACTGGAATGCTGGTTCGCGCTTTTTTCCACCAGAAAATCTGCGGAATAACAACGTTACAGGTCGCCATGATCCAGTAGGCCCACCAATAGGGTCCAAAAGCGCGGTTGATAAATGCGAACTTCTCAAACGGATTTCCGCTATACCATGCGATAAAAAATTCGCAGGCGTAGGCATATCCAACCATCATCCCAGTGGCCATGATGATCTTGTTCATCTTCTCCAGGTGATTGATCGTGATGTAATTTTTTAGATCAAATACTTCGCGCGCGATCACCATGAGAGTGACGACCATCGCAAATCCAGAAAAAATCGCTCCAGCAACGAAGTAAGGTGGAAAAATCGTCGTATGCCAGCCCGGAATATTTGCCACGGCAAAGTCAAAGGAGACCACGCTATGAACGGACAGCACGAGCGGAGTGGAGAGCCCAGCCAAAATCATGTAAGCAATTTCGTAGTGAGACCAGTTCTTGTTCGAACCTCTCCAGCCCATAGACAAAATCGTGTAAACGAGTTTTCGAATGGGGTGCTTAGCCCGGTCGCGGACAGCAGCCAGATCTGGTATCAACCCCACGAACCAAAACACGAGTGAGATCGTAAAATAAGTTCCTACTGCAAACACGTCCCAAAGGAGCGGCGATCTGAAGTTCACCCAAAGATGTCTCTGATTGGGGTAGGGCAGAAGCCAAAAAGCTGCATACCAAGGCCGGCCAGTATGAATGATCGGAAACAAGAGTGCGGTAGTCACCGCAAAGATAGTCATCGCTTCGGCGGAACGATTAATCGCGGTTCGCCATTTCTGCCTAAACAGAAACAAGATTGCGGAGATGAGAGTCCCGGCGTGACCAATACCCACCCAGAATACAAAGTTAACAATAAAAACACCCCAACCGTTGGGCTGGTTGAGGCCGAGTACGCCTAAACCACGCGCGAACATGATTCCAGCGAGTGTCGCCCCTACCGCAAAAGCTGAAAGTGCAGCGCCAAAGCAAACCCACCATTTCCAGGTGGGAAAGCTCTCTAGCGGAGTGGAGACATCTTCGTTTACGCTTGAAAACTTCTTTCCGCCGGTGACCAGGATTTCCGGAACAAAAGTTGCGCTCTCTGCTTTAGCCATGTTCCTTCTCCTCATGATTACCCGGTGCCTTATTTCTGACCTTAGTCATGTACGAAATCATAGGCACATTGTTGAGAACCTCGAGAACCCTAAAAGCCATTGGAAGATTTCGCATACGAGACACGCGCGAATTGGGATCGTTCACATCTCCGAACACAATGGCCCCTGTCGGACAGGTTTGCTCGCAGGCTGGTTTGATCTGCCCATCTTTGAGCTTTATGCCGAGATCTTTAGCTTTTTCCTTCTCGTCGCGAATGCGTTGAGTGCAGAACGTGCACTTTTCCATAATTCCGCGTGTGCGAACAGTGACATCCGGGTTCCAGGCCAGATTCATCGTGCCCTGATAAGATTTCCAATGGTCAAAGAAATTAAAGCGTCGAACCTTATAAGGACAGTTGTTCTGGCAATAACGAGTTCCCACGCAACGGTTATACGCTTGAACATTGAGGCCTTCATCATCGTGCATCGTCGCAAGAACGGGGCAAACAGTTTCGCACGACGCATTTTCGCAATGCTGACAAAGCATGGGCTGAAAAACCACATCCGGCCGATCCGCAGGACCAGAGAAATATCGGTCGATTCGGATCCAATGCATTTGACGACTGACGCGAACATTGTCGCGTCCAACCACCGGGATATTGTTCTCCGCCTGACATGCGATCATGCAGGCGCCACAACCGGTGCAGGAGTTTAGATCGATTGCCATTCCCCATCTGTGGCCCTTGTAAACGTGCGCAGGCCAAAGAGAGGGTACGGTCTCAAGCCTAATGTGCGGATCTGTATGGCTAGAAGCTCCCGGGCTCTTTTTAAATTGAGTTAATGTAATATCGTTTATGATTGGACGGTTTTCTGTCGCTGTATGCCATTGGGTTGAGGCCAATCGGTAAAATTTCTGTGTTTTCTTTATCGATACGGTCTGACCAGAATAGATGAGCTGGGAATTTTTAGCCTTAATAAAAGGAGTAACATCGACCCCCGTAAAGTCACCCACTTTACCTACACTGCGACGTCCATAACCGACAGCCACGCTCACTGCTTCATCATGCATACCCGGCTGAACATGAACTGGCAGCTCTACCGAATCGTCGCCTGCACTCACCTCGACAACGTCATCGTTTTTTACGCCCAGATGAAACGCCAAATCAGGGCCCACATTTAAATAGTTGTCCCAAGTCACTGACGAGATCGGATCCGGCAACTCCTGAAGCCAAGCATTGTTTGCGCTTCGTCCGTCATTCATAGAAGCTTTCGCGTATAGCGCAAGCTTGATCCCCTCACTCTGAGCAATAGTCGATCTTGGAATCTGAGAAAGCGACTCAGTTTTAAATTTACGGGCAGAAACACGCTCAGTTGTTCCGCGATTTCGAAAACCTTCTTTTAATGTGGTTTCCCAAAAAAGTTCAAATCCGCCAGAAACTTTGGCTTCTTGGTAAATAGCTTGCTTCCAACGCGCCTGTAAATAATCGTACCAAGACGCAGACCTCAAGGCTGGGCCGCCCGTCGCATTTCCAATTCCTTTTACCCAAACTAAGATTCCGTCTTCGAAGGAGCGCGTGTTGTGTAGCGGCGCTATCACAGGCTGCTGAATGCTTGCGGTGCCTTTGCGAGAAAAACTATCTCCCCAGTTTTCAAGGTAATGGTGATCTGGAAGAACGAAATCGGCTCCCTTACCTGTTTCGTCGTCACGATCTGAAACGGAAACGACGAGAGGAACTTTTTTCATCGCTTCTTCAAATCCTACTCCACGAGGAAGATGGTAAAGGGGAT
>CAYJBA010000096.1:0-8879 GCA_964367865.1 uncultured Bacteriovoracaceae bacterium
TCGTACATCCCATAGATGAAATAGACGTACGCCAAGCCGGGCTCTCCAAACATAACAGATGATCGCGGAGTTTCTCCTCGATAGGAATGCGATGCCGGATCGTCCTCGCGATAAGCTTCGGTTTCAATGATTCTTCCCCCCGATATGCCCGTCCGGTTTCGAACGACTATGATCTTTCCTAAAAGTTCTCGCGCTACAACAAGAGTGTCTCTGCCGTAAAACGATTGAGACAAAATTCTGGGACCTACTTCAGAATTATTTCCGGCCTTAGGCTTGTGCAAGCCGGTCTTTGACCAGCTGGTTAACCAATTTTCCATCCGCACGACCCTGAAGTTTGGGCATTAATACTTTCATCACATGACCCATGTCTTTAGGGCCTGTAGCCTTGGCCTCAGTTACGGCCCAGTCCACGAGTTTCTTAACTTCGTCCTCGCCCATCTGAGCGGGCATATATACTTGAAGAAATTTAAGTTCTGCTTCTTCTTTAACAGCCAAGTCTTCACGATTATATTTTCGAAACTGGTCCAAGGATTCCTGCCGCTGTTTCATGGATGCGCTAATAATCTTTGTCACTCCGGCATCGTCTAATTCAACGGATTCATCTATTTCTTTTTTCTTAATTGCAGCCAATAAATTGCGACAGAAAAGGACGGTATCTTTATCGCCCGATTTCATAGCGACTTTAACCTGTTCGCTCAGGCGTTCTTTCATTGTTGCCATTTAAAACCTCAGAAAGTCAGAAGCGAAGTGCCGACTCCGGAAATCCTGGAATCAACACTTCGCCTCAGTTCAAAATTAGTAACGTCCCCCGGGACGACCTTTTTTGGTCAGACGTTTGCGTGCAGCAGCGTCTTTCTTTTTACGTTTTACAGAGGGCTTTTCGTAAGCCTCGCGTTTGCGTACTTCAGAAAGGATTCCTGCCTTTTCGCATTGTTTCTTGAATTTTTTGAGGGCGGCTTCGAACGAATCGCCATCACGAATCATAATACCTGGCATAAGAAATCACCTCCCCTCGGACTCAATAGAGTCCTCACCTTATAGTGTTTGTGCGCGGAAAAAGCTACTCCGCATATCCAATCATTGAAGCCCGGGCGTGTTCCTGATCTTGCCACAGAGCAACGATCATTCCTCCTCCACCAGCTCCCGTGAGTTTAGCCGCAAGTGCTCCATTTTTAAGAAGATTTTCGACTATTCGATGGCCTTCGCCAGGAACAAGCTGCCACTCATAAAAGCATTCCTGCGCCTGTTTCATTCCACGAGCCAACTGCGCAAGTCCATGCTCGGTATTTCCCGCATCAAAATGGTTAAGACCTTCGATACAAGCGCGAGTGGCGGATCCCATTTGCTCATCGATTTTCATCCCTGCTACGGGTGAGTCTTCTCTTTGTTTTTCAAGTCTCACCACGCATTCACTCGTGCGGCTTCTCAAACCCGTATCATGAAATGTGAAATGAGGAATCTTTCTAACCCCGAGCAATTTCGGTCCCTGGTTCATTTCAAAACTCATGGGCTCGCCCATAGAAACCGCGGCTACGTCCATGCCACTGCTTCGTCCATGAAATCGATGTTCAAGCTGAGTGGCGAAATTAAAAACTTCGGCGGCAGAATGTTCTAGCGGCTCAGCGATCCACCGCGAAATGGCCACACAAAGCGCGGCAGAGGAGCCCAATCCCGCCCCAACTGGGATAGAGCTTTCGATTAAAAGCTCGCCCTCAGGGTCTTGAAAAGACCGACCCTGAGACTCCCAGTAATCTGATACTGCGCCTAACAGGTCTCGGATCACGCTCTCGGCTGCAACCGGAACAACTCTAAGCCCCAATCCGCCGGGCTTAAAAGAAAGTTTTAATGAAAATTGAGGATGAGGAAGTGTCACCGCGGTCCCGCCTCGAAGAACGGCGTGCTCACCCGCCAAGACCCACTTTCCAGGCACGCGCGTTTCGAACCTCGACCACCTCATAGCGGTTTTACGCCGATCACTGAGGCGCCCCCGCCTGGTTGGTCTTCAAGGACTCGATTCATTCCAAATTTTTCGAAAAGTCTCTGGCGCCAGGATCCCGCGTCGCGTGCGTCGACCAGCACATGAATATTGGGTCCTGCGTCTAAAGTTACGATTGGAGGATGTATATTTAATATCTCGGGAGTGAGCCACTTGAGGGCAGCAACAGTTTCGGGTTCCCAGTAAGTAAAAGGAGTAGATGCCGTATGAAACAGACTGTGCATTTCCCAAGCTTCAGACCAAGACAGCTGCGCAATCGTATTGACGTCTCCTGCCATGAGCGCACTTCGCATTCTCAACAACTTGCTCTCAGCGCGAACGACGCGACCCGACCACAGTGGCGAGGAGCGCACAAGTTCGTGCGCTCGGGAGGAAGAAATTTCTTTTGATTCGGCACTAATTAAAATAACGAAATGAGCAAGCTTCGGAATATCTGAATCCACGGCAAAAATATCCTCATTTTGCCACTGTACCCAGGGCCCTTCGAACGATCGACAAGAGCTTCCAGATCCTTTTCTAGAAATTTTTGCGAGCTCGCGCTTAAGTCTAAGATCGTTCGAATAGGCTCGTTCGAACTCATCGAAATTTGCAGCGCAAGCCATGGCTACGCCCAAAGTAACTGCAGCGAAACTCGAGGCACTCGATGCAATTCCAGACGCTGCCGGAAATGTATTTGCAGTCCGAAGAGTTAAACCTAACCGAGATACCGCTTCGAGGTCACAGTTCACGCCAAAGCGAGGAAGCACCTTCGGCATGAGAGCCCGAACACGCTGCGCATGCGATGTTACCCGATAAACTCCCTTTTCATCTAAAGTAGGAACGATGAGGGGCCTCTCAGATTTTACGCGAGGTATTTCTGAAATCCACTGTACGGGGGCGCCTGGACTAGACTGATTGGGCTCTACATCGGCGTAAGTGCAAAGCGAAGATAGCGTAAACGATAGACTTGAGTTCTCCGGAAGATTCTCAGCGGAATCTTTTTTGCCCATGTATTTGATCAAAGCGATGTTGGACGGCGCGCGCGCTAAGAGCGTAACTGACACGTTACTCCCTGCTGGCAAGTGAGGCCATCATTGAGCAATTTTAAGCCTCGCTCTTCGGCTGCGCGAATAACTTCGCCTTTGTTTCTGGAGCCTGACTCAAGCAATAGGATAACACCGTCTGAGAGCATCGCACCGCATCCTTTTACTCCCAAAACACCCGAAAGTTTTCGCAGAGCAAGGCGATCCTCACGAGCTGAATCCATTTCGTAACCAGCTGCTGATAGAGTTTGTGCATACGAATCAAACGCTCGACCGAGCTTCTCGCCATCGTTTTCTCGGATTGCAGATAACCCATCGATTAATATAGTTTCTAGTCCCGCCAATACAGTAGGTTGACCTTTAGGAAACTGTGAGCGTTCGAGGTGTCTGAGATGCTCATGAGTTGCTGTTTTTCGACCTGGAATGGCTCCTGCCGAAAATACTAGTAGATTAGACCAATCAAAAAGCGGCCAAACATCCATGCAATGACCGTCGGAGGGGTCAAAAAATACAACTCCGCCCTGCCACTGCGCTACGAGATCGGCGCCACTTGGGGTTACAGGTTCTGACGCCATAAGTTCGCGGTAAAGCTTCCACACTGTTTTCCAGTCGCGTTTCCAATTGTTTTCGCGAGCCAGAGCAAGATATACGAGAGCAAACTCTGCGGTTGAACCGCCAAATCCGCCCATACCTCGATGTTGATCCACCAACTCAAAAGATGCCAGAGTCGCTCCCATTCTCTCAGCCCATTGCATCAGTCTAGCAACTGGACTTTGGGGGTGTGGAGGCTTAGAAAAATGATCCTCAAAGGTCATTTCAAAACGCGGTTCGATTGCAGCAACGACGGCAGGCTTATCCGCCAACACGGCATACTCACCTAAAAGAAAAACTTTGCCTGCTGCAGAAAACAAATCAGTGCATCGCGGGGTTTCGGTCTGAAACACGAATAGCCTCCAAGATCTTTCTCGCATGAGTTAGATTAATGTGTTTTTCTACGCGCAAAATTTCCGCCAAGCGCTCTCTCACCCGAGGAATTTCATGGACGTCTGCCCCAGCCGCTATTGCAAGATTTGCGGCATGAAGTTGCATGTGGCCCCGAACAATGCCCACCGTGGCTAACGCTTTAAGCGCACCTAGATTTTGAACCAGACCGACAGCGGCGCAAATCCTCGCAAGGTCGTCGGACCGACGAACTCCCATCATCTTAAGAGCGACTTTCGCAGTGGGGTGCAATCGCGTCACTCCTCCTACTGTTCCAACAGCCAGCGGAATTTCGATTCGACCAATGAGATCGCTTCCTACTAATTTCCAATCGGTGACCGGCTGATATTTCCCGCTGCGAGACGCGTAGGCATGAACACCGGCCTCGACCGCTCGCCAATCGTTTCCGGTCGCAATGAGAATAGGGTCAATTCCGTTTAAAACGCCTTTGTTATGGGTCGCCGCTCGGTAAGGATCGGCCTTTGCAAAAACTGTAGCTTCTTCGACGCCTTTTCCAACGACTGGATCGACGTTTCTGAGAATTACTTCAGCAACAGCCAGCTTCGAATCCACTAAGTTGGACAAAATGCAAAGTCCAACTCGTTCTCCGGTTAGATCTTCAACTCGGGGCTTCAGCGCCTCGCACACTTGGTTAATGAGATTTGCTCCCATCGCATCGCATGGATCACACAAAATATGAAGAACCAGCATCGTTCCATCATTTTCTGGACGCTCAATATCGCGAATGGCAATATCTCGAACACCCCCACCACGAGCAACCAGGCCCGGTAGGCATGCATTTGCAAGTCCCATGAGCAAATCACGATTTTCATGGAGGACACGTTTGGCGTGTGGAACATTTCGAACATTTGGAATCTGAACCTGCCCGATGATGAGAGTTCCCTTAGAGTAAGTATTAATCGAACCTTCGCGCTTAATCCACTTCGCTGTGGCACTAGCCGCTGCAATGATCGAAGTCTCCTCGACCGCCATCGGAATCAGCACTTCCCGACCGTCGATCGTAAAATTGGTGGCCACTCCCATGGGTATCGGAAAATAACCAATAACGTTTTCAATGAGATGTTCAGCTATATCTAACGAGAGGGGCTGATTTCCCGAGAGAACATCGATATCCTCATCTGAAAGTGCGCAAAGCTCCTGCAACCGCCGGAGGCGCTCCTTTCGACTCAGTCTATGAAAGCCGTCAGTTAAATTACGTTTGGTCTCCATGCTTCCCCTTGGCTTCTGAGTACTGCTGGATTTCGATTTCCGGTACAAAAAAGTGCAACTCGGAGCCCATATTCTTGGACCTTCATCCAATGTCTGAGCGCGTCTTCGCCCTGTAATGCCGCTTCTAATGCGGGTTTAGCGTAACCGACTCGATGTGCGCCCAAAGCAATGAGTTTTGCCGCGTCAATCGGAGACCTAACGCCGCCTGACCCCCAAGTTTCCGCGCGCTTTAATACTGCATTTGCCGCTTGAACCGAATCAACGGTCGCCTCGCCCCAATTCGCAAAATATTTCGCAGCATCGGCAATGACGGAACCTTTTTCGGAGCGCGCTCCCTCAATCCGGCCCCAGTGGGTTCCACCCAAACCGCTGATATCTACCGCTGCTATTGCGGTCCGATCGAGCCTTAATAAAGTTTCGGTAGAAAAGCCGCACCCAGTTTCTTTAATTACAACTGGTATTGAAATTTCTTTCGCCACTTTTTCAATTGCTTCAAATCCCCCTTTAAAATCGGGAGTACCCTCAGTTTGAAGCGCCTCCTGCAAGGCATTGAGATGAATCACGAGTGCGTTTGCTTCGAGAACTGAAACTAAGCGTTTAAGCGAATCTATTCCTGCATGAATAACTTGTGAAATTCCGATGTTCGCGAAAAGCATAAGTCCTGGCGCGCCTTTTCGCATGAGCTCCCACCGGTCTAGACTCGCGGTGTCTTGCGCTTCTAATTCTCGTCTTTGAGATCCCACTCCAAGCGCCCATCCGCGCTCGGCACATGCCTTTGCCAATCGGAGATTAGTCTCAGAAGCAGAAGCATGTCCTGCCGTCATCCCCGCGACATAAAAAGGGGTAGCTAACATTTTTCCTAAACAGGAAGTCTCTAAACTGATTTCCGAGAAGTTGAGGTCGGGTAGTGCTTCGTGCTTCAGACGAATTCGATCAAAACCGCTCAAACCTGTAGCTTGATTTTCTAAATGAAGCGCCTGTTGAATATGATCGCGCTTTCTGGATTCAAACTGCAAAATGTCCATAGTTGGGTCCCGACCCTACAACATTTCTCAGGGAGATGCGAGGCGAAGCTGAAATAAAAGAGTCAACAACCCGCGCTCCAAATGCTAATATTCTGAAGTTATGACGCGCTTTGTCGGTTTAATTAAAGGTACTTGGAGAAAGAGGCTCCGGCCCGTCCTCATTGTGGGGATCGCTTTATTTATCATTGTCGAGGTAATCGCCCTCGCTCCCTCAACGCTCGAAGAAGGCCGAAAATCATCCGGAATGATTGATCCCGAGTCGCTCGTGGCTGATTCTGCCCAAAGCCTGGTACCCGGAATTCCAAAAGATGCGATTCCAGAATATGTGGTCGAAAAATTTGATTACGTATCGGCTCGTGGAACTGAAAAACAATGGAAGCTCACAGCGGATACGGCACATCTCTATAAAAGTGGCTCTGAAAAATTGATCCATACCCAAAATGTGCGCGCTCATATCTATGACCCAGACGGAAAAATCACTATCGTGACCGGAAAAGAAGCGAAGTACCTGTCGAATCGCCGCGATCTTGAGGTATTTGGTAATGTCAGGACTGTGTTTCCCGACGGATTTGAGCTCAAGAGCGAATACTTGAGATATCGCCCCAATGAAAAGACAATCGATATTCCGAAAAAATACCGGACCGAAGGAATTGGAAAAGAATCCGAAGACGGAACAGTCCTATCCTTTTTGAGTAACGGATTCGTTTACGAAATGAAGCAAAATAAAATTTTACTTCCCCAAAACGTGACACTTACTTTTGAAAAGAAAAAATTGACGAGTAACTCTGAAACTAAAACAGTTATTGAAAGCGATCGAAGTGAAATTCAGCGAATCGACCAAGTCGCCCATTTTACAATGGAACCCACACGACCCGCGACAATGCGATTTGTTAAAATATCGCAGCCCCAGACAACTGCCAAGGGTCGAAAAGCGAGCCTGCGTTACGGGAGTTATTCTGAGGTTGTCGAATATCTCACTATAAATGAAGATGTTTCTGTTAGAGAAAAAAGGCCCAAAGGGTCAGATCGACGTGGAACTGGAGGACTAGCTGTATTCGACAGTAAAAGTAATACGATTACTTTTACCCAGTTTCCCCAAGTCTACGAAGATCAGGATACGGTGACTGGAGATAAGATTGTCGTTCACCGCGACACGGATGTGATTGAAGTCGATCAAAGTAATGCGTACAGTGAAGGCAACAAAGAATGAAATCCGAAACGAAATTCCCAACGGGGGTCCGCAAACTCAAGGCAGTCGAACTAGCTAAAGCCTACAAAGGGCGCAAAGTAGTTTCGTCTGTAAGTTTTGAGGTCGAATCTGGCCAAGTGGTAGGGCTGCTCGGCCCCAATGGAGCGGGTAAAACCACTTCGTTCTATATGGTCGTCGGACTTATCGCGCCAGATCACGGAAAAATACTCATTGATGATCAAGACATTACCTCCTGGCCCATGCACGAGCGTGCCCGAAACGGAATTGCCTATCTGCCTCAAGAAGCTTCTGTCTTTAGGAGGATGTCGACCGAAGAAAATATAATGACCGTTTTAGAGACGCTCCCGCTGACCGAGACGGAGCGAAGAGATCGCCTTCAAAATCTATTAAGTGAATTTAATATCAAACACATTGCTAAACAACAGACGTTTACTTTATCGGGGGGTGAGAGGCGCCGCGTCGAAGTTGCCCGGGCCCTCGCGCTCAACCCGAGTTTTCTTTTACTCGATGAACCTTTTGCAGGAATTGATCCCATTGCAGTCTCAGATATTCAGCGCATGATTGCGGTTTTAAAGAATAGAAAGATCGGTATCCTGATTACCGACCATAACGTGCGAGAAACATTGGCAATTTGCGATTTGGGATATTTGCTAAACAATGGTAAAATTTTAGAGAAAGGCACCCCTACCGAAATTGCCAGCAGCAAAACTGCTCGTGAAACTTATTTGGGTGAGAACTTTCAATTTTAGTAGTGTGTAGAGAGGCGAACTGGACGCGCAATGGCCTTCGAACTTAAACAAAGCCTAAGACTCAGTCAGCAGCTGGTAATGACGCCCCAGCTGCAGCAAGCTATTAAGCTCCTTCAACTGAACCGCATGGAACTTGCAGAGGTCGTCAACCAAGAAATGATGGAAAATCCCATCCTCGAAGAGGTTACCGAAACTCCCGAAGGTGAAAATGCGGCGCCAGAAAATAACGAAAAACCCGACCCCGAGAGCGAGCAGACTCGCGACGAAGATTCTTTTTTAAAACCTAATCAAAAAGAAGAACAGCTAGTCGCGGGTAAAGATGATTTTAATTGGGATTCCTATATAGAGGAGTTTAACTCAAGTTCGAGCTCGGCTCCTTCGATGAAAGAAATTAACGAAGAGCTCCCGAGTTTCGAAAATATTTTAACCAAGACGACCACTCTTGAAGATCATCTCATGTGGCAGCTCTCCATGTCTGCTCTCACTGATTCTGAAAAAAAGTTAGGTGAACTCATTGTCGGAAACCTATCTGACGATGGTTATTTTAACGCTCAGCTACCTGATCTTGCCAAAGAAGCCGGCATGGAGCTCGAAGACGCCGAAGAAGTCTTAAAGATCATTCAAAATTTCGATCCGCTTGGAGTGGGCTCTAGAAACCTTCAGGAG
>CAYJBA010000097.1:0-6101 GCA_964367865.1 uncultured Bacteriovoracaceae bacterium
TTGAGATACGCTCTCTCCATTTCAGACGACGTTCGCGCCTGCTATGTTGAACTCGACCCCGAAGCGACAATTCGCATGCAAGACGAGTGGAGAAAGTGGGCTCATGAAATTCCGTTTGTGGTCCTTAAATCACCTTATCGCTCAGTCATTGCTCCTCTGCTCGATTATATTGATGATCTCGAGCAGACGACCCACGACGATATGATTACAATTATTATTCCGGAGTTCGTTACGGCGAAGTGGCGCCATCAAATATTACACAATCAAACAGCGCTCCTCATTCGCGCCGCACTCATGTTCCGCCCACGTAAAGTAGTAACCAGTGTACGATACCATCTTAAGGAAAGCTAAACCGATCCCGCTATTCTGATTTAATTGAGATTTGAGTGACAGAATAAAGCAAAACACCTGAAGCTAGAATTTGAGCCCAGCCTAAAGGGGCCCCCAGAAATTTCCAATTTAACAAAACAGCGCTTACCGGAAAAATAAGCTCAACGAACGCCGCGGTGCTCGCTCGAGTTCGCGCCAGGCCTGCGTAATAAGCTAGCATAGCCGCTACGCCAGGAAATAAACTCATGTAGATGAGGCTCTCTGAAATTCTAGGGGTCGTCAGGTGACGCCAGGGCACTGAAATGCCCGCGATCTGAATCCAAACAAAAACTCCCCAAAGTCCAAAAAAATATCTCCAAAATGTTACCACTCTTGGAGAATGGCGCTTTAAAACGTACTTTCCCGCAACGATTGCAACAGCCCAAAGTGCCGAGGAGCTCAAAGCAAAAATAACGCCTCGGTGGCGAAGACTGATGTCTGATCGAATGGCTCCCAAGTTAAATTCTCTAAAACTAAGAACAAAAGCCGACCCCAAGGCAACCGCAGCCCAGAGAAAAAATTTTTTCTGTGGCCTTTCTCCTAAAAATAAATAAGCAATGATCACAACCAACACGGGTTGAAGTTTTTGAAGAAGTATGGAGACTGTAGGGTTAATCAATTTAAAACTTGCGGTGAAAAGAATCGTCGCAAATCCTGATCCCCCCACGCCAATGAGCGAAAGCACCATCCATTCGGCCGTACTAAATTTCATTAGCTCTTTTCGCGCCGTTAAAAAAACCAGTGGAAATAAAAAGAGTACGCCAATCAGGTGCTCCGAAAAAACAATTGCAGTAGGTGAAATTTCAGAAGCCGTCGGAAATCGAAATAAGGCATCCGTCGCCCAGAGTACGGCAGCAATTCCAATGAAAAGCGGGCCGAATAATTTAGAGCGCATTTTGTTTTTCTACCGGATGAGATTTACTCTGCTGAGTATCCCACCATCTAGAAAAATTCTCAATTGTAAGCGAAGCAATCTTTTTGCGTAGTTCATCTCTCTTGAGAGTGGCGCTTTCGTCAAAATAATTCGCCTCAAAAAGACCAAAATGAATGTTCGACGGCTGATAGGAGTCGGGATTTCCGCCCGTAATATGTCGAAGGAGCGCTCCCATTCCGGTATTCGCTCCTGGAGCATGATGGGGTTGGCCATTGAGTCGCTGATCAATAAACGACGCAGCCAATAAGCCGCAAGCAGCGGACTCTAGATAACCCTCCACTCCAGAAACCTGACCCGCGAGATAAACGCGAGGATGCCCCTTCAGCGACAGGTCCGGTCGCAATACTTTGGGCCCACATACGTATGTGTTTCGGTGAATCGATCCCATTCGCAGAAATTCGGCGTTTCTCAAGGCAGGTATCAATTTAAAAACCCGCGCTTGCTCCCCATATTTTAGTTTGGTTTGAAACCCCACCATATTGTAGGCAGTTCGAGCTAAATTTTCGGGTCGCAATTGAACGACTGCATACGCGCGTTTTCCTGTTTTTGGATTATCTAGTCCAACGGGTTTCATCGGTCCAAAACGCAAACTCTCGCGCCCAGTGCTCGCAATCGCCTCGATAGGCTGACATCCTTGAAAGAAATTCTCTTTTTCAAAGCCCTTGGGGGGAACCTTCTCCGCCGCCATGAGAGCATCAATAAAAACATAGTACTGTTCTTCGGTCATTGGACAATTAAGGTAGGCCTCGACCTCTCCTTTGCCATAGCGATTGGCTAAGAAAGAATTTTCAGGATCAATCGTAGTCGCATCAATGATCGGCGCTATAGCGTCGTAAAAGTAGAGATCATTCGCACCGGTTGCATGACCCAACCATTTTGAGAGCGCATCCGAAGTCAGGGGTCCAGTCGCAATGAGTGTCACGCCGTCTTCGAAGGGGCCTTTAACCTCGCCTGAAACAAATTCGATAAATGGATGGGATTTTAGTGCGCATGTAACGCCCTCGGAAAATTGATCTCGGTCAACCGCCAGGGCCTCGCCCCCAGGAACAGCTGCCAATGCAGCCATTCTTAATATGAGTGAACCCATACGTGACATTTCAGATTTTAAAATTCCTGGAGCTGAATCGGGTGCCTGAGATTTAAAAGAATTGCTGCAAACAAGCTCAGCAAAACCTGCCGTCTTATGGGCTGGAGTCGTTTTAGCCGGGCGCATTTCATGAAGAAAAACGTGAATTCCTCGTTCAGCCAAAAAATAAGCAGCTTCGCTTCCTGCTAAACCCGCTCCGACGACATGAACCACTTTTTTTGACATGGCGCTCCTTTATCACAATGTTTCTCACCGATACACTATTTATGAATCCTTATGGAACTCACTCATGCCCTAAATGAATTTTTGTCGGACCTTCAAACGCGAAAAAATTTTAGTCCGCACTCTATTCGCGCCTATCGTATTGATTTAGAAAATTGGACCCGCTTTCTCAAGCAAAAGCAAGATGTTACGACAACTCAATTGCTTGCCCAGTTAGAGCCTCAAAACATTAGAAACTATCTGTCTGGCTTAATGGATACACATGAGCGGACTTCGCTTTGCCGAAGGCTCTCTGCTATTAGGAGCTTTTTAAAATTTCTAAAAAATCGCGAATGGATTGATCGCGACGTCGGAAGTTTAATTCCAACACCTAAATCTCGAAAATCCCTGCCTCAGTTTCTTAAAATTGAAGAAGCCACTGAGCTCGTCGAAGCTCCGGATCTTACACTTAAGTCCGGTCGTCGAGATCGCGCCCTATTTGAGGTTCTCTATGGCGCTGGTCTGCGTGTAAGCGAAGCCGTGGGCTTAAATTTGAGTGATATTGATTTAAATTCAGGGTGGCTCCATGTCCTCGGAAAGGGTTCGAAAGAACGAACTGTTCCAATGGGAACACCCGCGAAAATTGCTCTGGAGGCCTACCTCAGCGACCGAACTCATGAAACTCAAAACGGGCCACTCCTACCCTCAAATCCGGTCTTCGTAAATTTAAAGGGGAGTCGAATTACTACCCGAAGCGTCGCTCGTATACTGAGCAAACATCTGGTCCGAATCGCATCGGCCAAGAATATATCTCCTCACGGGTTGCGTCATAGCTTTGCAACCCATCTCCTTGCTGCGGGAGCAGATTTAAGATCCATTCAGGAGCTGTTGGGGCATGCGCAATTGACGACTACACAGAAATATACTCATGTGGATCTTGGGGGTTTACTCGATGAATACCGAAATCTACATCCCCTGGGAAAAGCCGAGAGAGGCTAGCTCATAAAGAGTTCATCTGCTAAGGAATGGTAAATGGATTTAATCGTCGATTTTCTCTTAAATTTTCATGGGCCTTGGTCCTATCTCATCATTTTCGCGATCCTTTTAGGTTGTGGGTTGGGAATTCCGATTCCAGAGGATATTACTCTTTTTGCCGCCGGGCTAATGTCCTATTATGGAATCTGCAATCTTTGGGTCATGATTACAGTTAGTTTTACCGGAGTTTTACTCGGTGATGCGATCATTTTCTTTTTGGGCCGCGTGTACGGCCGCAGGCTGACTAAAAAGTGGATTTTTCACAAACTTCTGCCCGACGAAAGGCTCGACTCCGTCAAAAATAAATTTAGAAAACGGGGTAACAAACTCATCTTTGCTGCTCGGTTTATGCCGGGTTTAAGAGCTCCTATTTATTTTTCTGCCGGAACATTGCACCTTCCGCCTCGTATTTTTTTCTTTTATGACGGCTTAGCTGCAGTGATTAGCGTTCCGGCGATTGTTGGCGCTGTTTATTTTTTTGGAGACGAACTCGATCGAGTGGTTAGAATTGTTCAAAGAATCGAACACAGCATTTTGTTTGTTCTCGTCTTTATTAGCATTGCGGTTGGCCTAAAATGGTACATCACGCACCGAAAGGTTCAAAAAGCCACATGAAACTCGCGCGGGTGACGTGTGGAGCGACTTTCCTTTTTCTGCTGCTTGCTTCGTGTACGGGCAAGTCTAACCCTCCGCCGACTGTACTCGATCTACAAAGCATCCCTATTAATGATCCACGGCACGTGATTTTTGAGCTTTGCGAAAATCTTCGCAAAGAGGTTCAAGGCCTGCGCTGGAAGCTTGAACCCTGTCAAGGCATCGACTGGAAATCAGGTGGACGCTCGATCAATGGATCCCCTTTGATTTATGCGGAGTTTGGAGATCCCCACGCTAAAAACGCTACGCTCATTTTTTCTGGAGTCCACGGAGATGAAGTCACCCCCCTTTACGTAGGACTTCAACTTGCGCACTGGATGAAAGTCCACCAAGGCGCGATCCCAAATCTCAGAGTGATCGTGGCTCCGCTTGTTAATCCAGATGGTTTTTTTCGCAAGCCTCGCACTCGGATGAACGCAAAGGGCGTTGATATCAATCGAAATTTTCCGACACGAGATTGGAACGTTCTTGCTCTAGATGCCTGGAAAACTCGCTTTAAATCTGACCCCAGAAGATACCCGGGTCCAAACCCGAGATCCGAACCAGAAACTGTTTTTCAAGAAGAGCTGATTCGAAAATTTAAGCCTCAAAAAATATTATCCATTCACGCCCCGCTCAACGTCTTTGACTATGACGGCCCAACTGTATTGTCGCTCGCAAAGTTTCCGAAAGAATACGTCAACGAATGCCTTAAACTCAGGCGACAATTGCGGGCGATTCCGACCGGATTTTTTCCCGGGTCACTTGGAAATTATGCGGGCCAGGAGATGGGAATTCCCACTTTGACTCTTGAACTTCCCAGTGCGGACCCCAAGATGGCGCTTCGCTATTGGGGCCGCTTTCAAAGCGGGATTCGAACCATGATAGAATTTGCTGTACCGGAACATGCTTCAACCTCAATCACAATCTCTGAGCGATAACTCACCGAACAAAATTCCTTTGCCGCCTGGCTGCGAACTGCGATGCCCAGGCTGCGAGCACAGAGATTTTAGTGCAGAGGCGAGTATCGAGAAAAAAAGCAGGTTCTTGAAATCTCAGTTAAATCTGAGTCCTGAGAAGATCGCCCCAGTACGTTTTTCCACCTCAGAAAAACGATGGAACTATAGAGACAAAGTCTGCTTAAAGTCTTTTTATCTCGACGGGCGTTGGCAATTTGGTTTTATTTTAAAGCGACGACGCGAAATTGAAACCGTGGCCATTCCAAACTGTCCTGTTCAATCGATTCGAGCTAATCGTGTATTTTCGATTTTATCCGACGCCCTTCCGCCACCCGATGCATTTCCTATGGTTTACGTGTCCATGACGGGAGCGCTACTGACTTTGGTTTTGAAAGCCCCTCTTGAGAAAGTTGGACTTTATTCTCGCTTCCTTTCGTCGACCCTCCAGGGTGCCTTGACCGAAGCCGGTATTGAAGGTTTGTTTTTAAATTTTAACCCCTCAGCCGGTAACCGCGTATTTGCGTCCAAGGGATGGCGGAGTATTTGGGGAAACCCAACTGCGAATCTCAACCTGGGTGCGCCGTTAAATCGACAAGTCACCTTTGGGCCCGAGTGCTTTCTTCAGCTGATTCCAGAGCTTTATTTGGATGCATTGAGTGAGGCTGCCCTGTTTTTTAAACCTGCCCCAGGAATCAAAGTGATCGATCTTTATTCTGGAATTGGAATATCCTCCAGACTTTGGACCGACCTAGGCGCAGAGGTACTGGGAGTCGAGCTTGGTAGCCAGGCTATCCAGATGAGCCGCATTAACTGTCCTTCGGGTAATTTTCTCCAAGGTAAAGCGAAAGATGGCATCTACGACGCGGACGCACTGAAGGCCATC